>DASRXE010000281.1:0-24075 GCA_035654315.1 Brevundimonas sp. | reverse complement strand
GGTCGACTTGCCGCAGCCGGAAGGGCCGATCAGGGCGGTGACGGTCTTGTCGGCGATGTCCAGCGAGACGTCGAACAGCGCCTGCTTCTCGCCATAGAAGACCGACACGTCGCGCGCGGCGATCTTGACCGGCGCATCGGGGTCGGCGCTGTGGAGGACCGAGGGCGGGGCGATCACCGGCTCATCGGCGGGGGAGCCGCCCGGAGCGCCGTCGGGCGCGCGAAACAGTTGGAACTTCATAGGACTACCACCGGCGTTCAAAGCGGCGCCGCAGGACCACGGCGGCGGCGTTCATGACGACCATGAAGGCGAGGAGGACGAGGATGGCGGCCGCGGTGCGCTCATGGAAGGCGCGCTCCGAAGCGTTTCCCCAGATGTAGACCAGCGAGGGCAGGGCGCCGGTCGGCTCGGTCAGGGCGTGGGGCACGCCGGGCACGAAGCTGACCATGCCGATCAGCAGCAGCGGCGCGGTCTCGCCCAGGGCGTGGGCCATGGAGATGATGGATCCGGTCATCACGCCCGGCATGGCCAGCGGCAGGGTGTGCTGGAACACCGTCTGGGTCCGGGAGGCCCACATGGCCAGCGCGGCTTCCCGGATCGACGGCGGCACCGCCTTCAGCGACGAACGGGTGGCGATGATGATGGTCGGCAGGGCCATCAGGGCCAGCACCAGACCCCCGACCAGCGGACTGGCCCGCGGCAGGTGCATCCAGTTGATGAACAGCGCCAGGCCCAGCAGGCCGTAGATGATCGACGGCACGGCGGCCAGGTTGTTGATGTTGACCTCGATCAGGTCCGTCAGCCGGCCCTTGGGCGCGAACTCCTCCAGATACAGGGCCGCGCCGACGCCGAGCGGAATGGCGATCAGGGCGGTGACCAGCAGCATCAGGGCCGAGCCGATCACCGCGCCCAGCACCCCGGCCAGTTCCGGCTCGGTCGAGTCGCCGCGGGTGAACAGGGTGGTGTTGAAGTGGCTCTCGATCCGGCCGTCGGCCCGCATCTGCTCCAGCCAGCCGATCTGTTGGTCCGACAGGCGGCGCTGGGCGGCGGGGGTGTCGAGCGAGATCTCGCCTTTGAAATACAGGTCGGCGTCGTCGGCCAGCGGCGCGGAGATCGACACCGTCTGGCCGATCAGGTCGGGGTTGGCCTCGATCCGTTCGGCGGCGACGAATTTGAGCTCGGACGAGAACAGGCCGCGCATGTCGGTCGCCTTCGTGCCCTGGGCGTCGTCGGCGATCCCCAGCCGCGCCAGCGCCTGCTCCGCGGCCAGCAGCTCGAAATTGGTCCCCTGGGGGTAGGTCCGGTCGATCCGGGCCGGGTCCATGTAGACGGGCACGGTCATGGAGTGGGCGTAGAAGGCGGTGTGGCCCTGTTCGACGATCCGGCCGAGCAGCAGCAGCAGGAAGCCCACCGCCACGCCGATGGCCAGCAGGCCGTACAGCTTGAACCGGCCCTCGCGGGCGTAACGCCGCTTCAGGCCGGAGCGCAGCCGGTCGGCGCGGACGGAACTGTCCGCCACGGCCCCGTCGGGCGGGATCAGGCTCGCCTCAGTCATATTGCTGCCGATAGGTCTGGACGATGCGCTGGGCGACGATGTTCAGCGCCAGCGTCACGAGGAACAGGGTCAGGCCCAGGCCGAAGGCGGCGAGGGTCTTGGGGCTGTCGAACTCCTGGTCGCCGGTCAGCAGCGTGACGATCTGGACGGTGACCGTGGTCACGGTGTCGAGCGGATTGAGCGTCAGCCGCGCGGCGAGCCCCGCCGCCATGGTCACGATCATGGTTTCGCCGATGGCCCGTGACATGGCCAGCAGCATGGCCCCCGCCACCCCGGGCAGGGCGGCCGGCAGCAGGACGCGCTTGACCGTCTCGGACTTCGTCGCGCCCATGGCGTAGGAGCCGTCGCGCAGGGACTGCGGCACCGCGTTGATGATGTCGTCGGATAGCGAGCTGACGAAGGGGATCAGCATGATCCCCATGACGCCGCCGGCCACCAGCGCCATCTGGTTCTGGACCAGCATCAGATACTGGCCCAGCCCGTCCAGCGGCCCGCCGACCAGCTGGGCGCCGATCCCGTTGAAGAACTCGCGGAAGGCCGGTCCCACGGTCAGGGCGGCGAAGAAGCCGTAGACCACGGTCGGCACCCCGGCGAGCACTTCGAGGATCGGCTTGACCGTCGCGCGGAACACCGGACCGGCGTACTCGGACAGGTAGATGGCCGCGAACAGGCCGACCGGGGCCGCCACGGTCATGGCGATGAGCATGATCAGGAAGGTGCCGGCGAACAGCGGCAGGGCCCCGAAGGCGCCGCTGGAGCCGACCTGGTCGGCCCGGATCGCCGTCTGCGGGCTCCACTGGGTCCCGAACAGGAACTCGCCGATCGGCACCGAGGCGAAGAAGCGCAGCGAATCGAACACCAGCGCCGCGATGATGCCGACGGTGATCAGCACCGCGATGGCCGAGCTGGCGAACAGCAGGCCGACGATCCAGCCCTCGACCCGGTTGCGGGCCCGCAGTTCGGGCCGGATTCGGCTGAAGGCGAACAGCGCCCCCAGCAGAGCCGCCAGCGCGGCCCCCGCCGCGGTCGCCGCTGCGCCGAGGTTGGGGAGCAGAACCGCCGCGCCGACCAGCACCGCCAGCGCCGGAACCACGGCCCAGATCAGCGCATAGGCGCCGTGCTGGCCCGGCCGCGAATGGGCCCGGGCCCCCTGCTGCCGCCTGTGCGCCAGCGCGCGCCCGCCCACATAGGCGGCGACGGCGGCGACGATCAGCAGCGGCGGAAAGAGCCAGGTCATGCGGGTCCGGAACCGGAATCGGAACGCACCGGATCATCCGGTTCGTGCCGGGCGGAACCTGCCCGCGAATGGTCAGCGGATTACGACGGCGCCGTGACAGTTCTGTTACGCGGCGGGGCCCGGCGCCCCGGCGACCGGCGGCTTGGCCGCCGCCACCGGGAAGTAAGCCGTGAAGGCCGCGCCCTCGCCCGGGGCGCTCTCCACCGTCAGTCCGCCGCGGTGGCGGTTGACGATGTGCTTGACGATGGCCAGGCCCAGCCCGGTCCCCGACCGCTCGCCGCTCTTCTGGCCCTCGACCCGGTAGAAGCGCTCGGTCAGCCGCGGCAGATGCTCGCGGTCCATGCCCGGGCCGTGGTCGCGCACGGTGACGGCGGCGTAGCGCTGTCCCGGCTCGCGATCCGGGGTCACCAGGGGCAGCCGCGTCGCCCCTTCGCCGCGATTGCCCCCGGACCAGGGCGCCGAGGCGTGGTCCAGCGTCACCGCCGGCTGGATGACGATCTCGACCGTGTCGCCGGCGGCCGAATATTTGATCGCGTTGTCGACCAGGTTCTGGACCACCTGCACGATCTCGTCGCGGTCGCCATGCACGGGCGCGCTGGCGGTCCGGTCCTGCAGCACGACCCGCACCGCGCGGTCCGTCGACAGCACGCTGACGGCGTCGACGACGTCCGAGGCGGCGCGCGCCAGATCGACCCGTCCGGAGGGCGGGATGTGTTCGTTCAGCTCGATCCGGCTCAGCGACAGCAGGTCGGCGACCAGCCGGCTCATCCGCTCCGCCTGCGTCGCCATGATGTCGAGGAATTTGTCGCGCGCCTTCGGGTCCTCGCGGGCATGACCCTTCAGCGTCTCGATGAAGCCGGCCAGCGAAGCCAGCGGCGTGCGCAGCTCGTGGCTGGCGTTGGCGAGGAAGTCGACCCGCATCAGCTCCGTGCGCCGCACCTCGGTCTCGTCGCGCAACACCATCAGGGCCAGCGCCCGCCCGTCGGCCGAGGCGAGCGGCCGGGTCAGCGCCCGCCAGTGCCGCGCCTGCGCCCCGACGCCGCCGTAGTCAGTGCTCCGCGCCAGTCCGCCGAACAGCGCCTCGTCGACCGCCTCCAGCACGGCGGGGTCGCGCAGGGCCGAGACCAGCAGTCCCCCGTCGCGCGGAATTCGCAGCAGCTCGCGCGCGGCGGCGTTGGCCAGCACGATCCGGCGGTCGCCGATGTCGTCCGCCTCGCCTCCCGACACCACCAGCACCGGGTCCGCCAGCGCCTCGAACAGTCCATCGAGCAGGGCCCGGTCGGCGGTCGGCTCGGCCGGCGCGGCCGGGGGCGCGGCCCCGGTCGTCCGCGCGGCCCCGCCCGCGGCCCGCCGCATCATCGCCCAGGTCGCGAGCGCCACCAGCGCCGCCCCCGCCAGCGCATAGCCGGGGCCGTCGGGCTGCAGCGCCGCCAGCCCCAGCAGCACCGCGATGGACACGGCCGCGCTGGCCCCCGCCGCCTGCAGGCCGGACCCGGAGCGCGGCGCGACAGGCGAGGGCGGAGATTCGTGGGGCATTCCGGATTCCGGCCGTCTCGCTGACTCTACGGCTCGGAACATGACACGGATTTCATGACAAAGGCATGCCGGAAGGGGCGGCGGCTGTTGTCAAACGTCCTTTACAACCCTACCAATGTCTCCACGGACGACAATCGGCGGAGGGCATATGACAGCGGCATTGACGCTCGAGGGGGTCAACAAGCGCTACGGCGATTTCCAGGCCGTGCGCGACCTCAGCTTCCAGGTCGAGAAGGGCTCGATCTGCGGCTTCCTGGGCCCCAACGGCGCGGGCAAGACCTCGACGATCCGCATGATCCTCGGCCTGCAGCCGGCGACCTCGGGCCGCATCGCCATTCTCGGCGCCGACGATGGCCGCAAGGTGCGCGACCGGCTCGGCTTCCTGCCGGAGGAGCGTGGACTCTACAAGAAGATGACGCCGGTGGACGCCATCGCCTTTTTCGGCGCGCTGAAGGGCCTGCCGACCGGCGAGGGGCGCAAGCGGGCGCGCGAGATGCTGGACGCCCAGGGCTTGGGCGACGCCAGGCGCAAGAAGATGAAGGAGCTGTCCAAGGGCATGTCCCAGAAGGTGCAGCTGATCGCCTCGGTGGTGCACCGGCCGGAGTTTGTGATCCTCGACGAGCCCTTCTCCGGCCTCGATCCGGTCAATCAGCAGGGGCTGGAGACGGTGATCCGCCAGCTCGCCGCCGACGGCGCCACCGTGCTGTTCTCGACCCATGTGATGCAGCACGCCGAGCGGCTGTGCGACAAGGTCGTGCTGCTGGCCCGCGGCAAGAAGGCGTTCGAGGGCTCGGTGGCCGAAGCCCGCGCCACCTCGCCGCGCTTCCTCGAGCTGGAAGGGGCCATCGCGCCCGATCAGGCCGCCGGCCTGCCGGGCGTGGCCGGCGTGGAGGTCATCTCCGAGACCGACGGCGTCCGGGTGATCAAGGCGGCCCTGGCCCGAGGCGCGCAGGGGCAGGACGCCCTCAAGGCCGCCTTCCTCGGCGGTCTCGACGTGCGCCGCTTCGAACTGCGCGAGCCCGGCCTGCACGACGCCTTCATCGGCCTGACCGGCGACAATCCCGATCAGGATCAGTCCGTCAAAGCCGCGGAGGCCGCCCGATGAACCGCACCCTGTTGATCGCCCGCCGGGAATACGGCGCCTACGCCAGGACCGTGGGCTTCTGGCTGTCGCTGCTCGCCTTTCCGATCTTCGGCGGCCTTGGAGTCGGTTTCGCCTATCTGGTGAAGACCTCCGAGCCGGTGCGAGAGGTCGTGCTGATCGAAGAGGGGGCCGGGGCCTCCGGTCTCGCGGCCTTCGTTCGCGCCGCGCTGGAGGAAGATTCGGAGCGACAGGCCGCCGAGGCCCGGGAAGCCGTGGAAGCGGCGCAGGCCGCGACTGGGGCCCCCGTCCAGCCTGCCGTCGCGGAAGCGGCTACGTCCGCCACCCGCTCTTCCATCCGCCTCGTCGCCGCGCCGGCCGATCTCGCCGCATCGGCTCCGGGGTCCGCCCAGGACGAACTGCTGCGCAAATATCTCGGCAAGGACGTTCCGAAATCGGAGCGTCTCGACGCCGTCGTCTTCCTGCAACGCGTGGACGGCAAACCGACCGCCCGCGTGTGGAGCGCGAGCGCCACGGACAGCACCGTGCGGCGCTTCGTCAGCGGGGCCCTGAAATCCGCCAACCGACGCGAGGTTTTCGCCGCGGCGGGCATCGACCCTGTCGTGGTGAACGAGACCGAGACCTATGATCCGGACGTGAAGAGCTTCTCGCCGCAGTCCATGAGCGGCGGCGCCGTGACCGATCGGGACAAGATCCCCCTGCTGATCGGTCTCGCCTCCGGCTTCATTCTCTGGTCGCTGATCATCACCGGGGCCTCGATCCTGCTGAACAGCGTGATGGAGGAGAAGTCGAACAAGATCCTCGAGGTGCTGCTGTCGTCGGCCTCCGCCACCGAGATACTGACCGGCAAGGTGCTGGGGGTCGCGCTGCTGACCCTGACGGTCCTGGCCGCCTGGGGTGGTCTCGGCGCGATCGGACTGATCATCGCCGCCCCGAGCTGGGCCGCCGATGTCGGCGCGGCCATCCTGGAGGGCGGACTGCTGTTCTACTTCGTCGCCTATATGGTGGGCGGGTATCTGATGTACGCGGTGTTGTTCGCCGCCATCGGCGCCTTCTGCGAGACGCCCCGTGACGCCCAGACGCTGATGGGCCCGATCATGATGGTTCTGGTCGTCCCGCTGCTGGTCATGCAGATGACGTTGAACACGCCGGACTCCCCGATCGTGCGCATTCTGTCCTGGGTGCCGTTCTTCACGCCCTTCCTGATGAGCGCCCGCGCCCCGTCCGACCCGCCGATGTTCGAGATCGTCGGCACCATGGCCGGCATGTTCGCCTTCGCCCTGCTGATGGTCTGGATCGCCGGCCGGGCGTTCCGGGCCGGGGCGCTGTCGGATGTGAAGCTGAGCTGGAAGAGCTTCGCGGGGGCGATCGGACGGGGACGGTAGAAAGGTAGTCGGGCGAGGGGGAATGGACACAGTACGAGCTGCAACCACCAGCCTTGAGCAGGGCTCGGTCCTGGCCATTCCCTTGGATGAAGAGCACTGGGCGCTGTCCCAAGTGCTCGTTCCGGGAGTGACCTTCTGGCTCGGGGCTGCGCCCGTGGTCTTCAAGGGTCTGCCGCGGCTCGGGCAGGTTCAGAATCTCCCGCTTTCCATTCTTTCTTGGACCAACGATGCCGAGGTCTATCGCGGCAACTGGTTGTCCCTCGGAGCGTGGCCGCTGCAAGGATCTCCGGCTCCCCGGATTGAGTACAAGGTCGGATTCGCCGGGAAGATGTGGGTCGAGTCGTTCACTGGCGAACGCTTGCGAGAGCTCGATCCGCACACGGATGCTGATCTGACCTATCGCAAGTCCAGATCGCCCCTGCTGGTGCAGGACATGGTTCGGGAAGCCTGCGGATTCGGCGCACCGAGGTAAGGCCGCCTTAGCCCCTCGCCCCTCCCAGAGACATGAAAAAGGCCGCTCCGGTTTCCCGGGGCGGCCTTTTGATCTTCTGTTCGAAACGTCGGCTTTAGCCGCGGGCCGGACCGGCGCCCGGGACGCGGGGCTTCGGCGGCGGCAGCAGGCCTTCGCGCTGGGCGCGCTTGCGGGCCAGCTTGCGGGCGCGGCGCACGGCCTCGGCCTTCTGGCGGGCGCGCTTCTCCGAGGGCTTCTCGTAGTGCACGTGGCGCTTCATCTCGCGGAAGCTGCCTTCGCGCTGCATCTTCTTCTTGAGGGCCTTCAGCGCTTGATCGACGTTATTATCGCGAACGAAAATCTGTACCAGGTTGAACTCTCCTTTGGCCGCCCGCCGCGTCCTGTGAGGGAGACGGGCAGACAAATAAAAATCTTCCTCGGCGAACCGGGTCCGCGAGTGAAGGCGGGCTGATACACGAGCGCCCCCGTCCTGTCCAGATCGTCGCGGCAAGATGTGAAGGGTCGAAACGCCCGCCGGACGGGCATATGCTGCCCCCATGACCGAGGCGCCTCACCTGTCGAACAGCGAGCCCGCAGGCGACAGTCCTCCGGGGGATTGGGCCGACCGCATGGAACAGGCGGTGCTGGACGCCGCCGTCGAGCGAGCGCCGGCGCTGGGCTGGAACAGCCGCATGGTGCGCGCCGCCTGCGAGGCGAACGGCCTGTCCCTCGGCGACGAGGAACTGCTGTTCCCCAACGGCGCCCGCGACCTCGCCGCCCTGCTGTCGCGCCGCCACGACGCCCGGGCGCTGGCGTCGCTGGCGGAGGTCGATCCCCAGACCCTGAAGATCCGCGAGCGAATCGCCCGCGCCGTCTCGGCCCGCATGGAGGCCGGCGCCGCCGACCTCGAGGCGACCCGCCGCTGCGCCGCCTTCCTGGCCCTGCCGACCCATGTCGATCTCGGCCTGCAGCTGGCGTGGGAGACGGCGGACGAGCTGTGGAACTGGGCCGGCGACACGGCCACCGACTGGAACCACTATTCCAAGCGGGCCATTCTGTCGGGCATCCTGATCCCGGCCCTGACCATGCGCTGGTTCGACGGCCGTGACGCCGCCGAAGCCTTCGTCGCCCGCCGCATCGACAACGTCATGGCCTTCGAGAAATGGAAGGCCGGCAAGGACTTCGACGCGCCGCTGAGGAAGGTCACGGACGTGCTGAGCCGAATGCGGTACGGGGCGAAAGGCTAACTCACCTCCCCGTCGCAGGCGGGGAGGGGGACCGCCCGGGCGACTCCGGCGCAAGCCTCAGATTTGCGCTCCTGAACCACCCGATCGATGAAACTCAGCACGCCATCCAGTTCGTCGCGCACGCTGAGCGCCGCTATCCGGATCACCCGTATCCCTTGGCGCGCCAGCCATGCAGTTCGTCGGCGATCATGTGCCATCTGGAGCGGGTCATCGTGAATCCGCCCATCCACTTCAACGGCCAACCTGGCCGCGGCGCAGTAGAAGTCCGTTATGTAGGGACCGACGGGGTGTTGGCGGCGAAATTTATGACCCCCCAGCCGGTGTCCTCGCAAACGAGTCCAAAGCCGCGCTTCGGGTGGGGTCATCGGGCGTCGCAAGCGTTTGGCGCAGCCATATGTGGACATGTCCACCATGGGGTTGGTCATTACATGTTCTGTATTTGTTCGCAACCGGACACGTCGGCGCCGCCCCCTCCTGACCGCTGCGCGGTCTGTCCTCCCCACTCGCCTTCGCGAGTGGAGAGGTGAGTTCAGGGCGGCTCCGCCCACCTTCTCCCCGAGGGGAGAAGGAAAACCCTGCCATCCCGTACCCTGTCATCCCGACACTTCGGGCGTCATTCCGACACTCCCGGTCAGGCCGAGATAGGGCCCAGGCGCGAGGAATTTCCGCCCACGTCCGCTTCTGACGCAGGCCCGTGCATACTGGCGGAATGCCCGCAGGGCCTGGTCTTTGACAGTTCCACAACCCGCCGCCGCCGCTCAGGCGCGGTGATCCTGGAATCGATTGATCCCGCGTGTCTATTCATGAAGTGACAGGCCGCAATTTTTCAGTGCGAACCCTGCCATCCCGGACCCCTCGCCGGCTCTCAGCCCAGCGGCCGGACCCGGTTCACATGCCCCATCTTGCGCCCCGGCCGGGCCTCGGCCTTGCTGTAGAGGTGCAGCCGCGCGTCGGGCTCGGCGGCGAGCGCCGCCCACTGCTCGGCCTCGCCGCCCAGCAGGTTGGTCATCTCGACGCGGGCGTGGGCCGCCGTCGGACCCAGCGGCCAGCCGGCGATGGCGCGGATGTGCTGTTCGAACTGGTCGCAGGCGCAGCCGTCCTGGGTCCAGTGGCCGGTGTTGTGGACCCGCGGCGCGATCTCATTGACCAGCAGACGGCCCTCGCCGAGATCGAATAACTCGACCCCGAGCACGCCGACATAGTCGAGGCCCTCAAGGACGGCCGTGGCGATAGCCGTCGCGCGCGCCGCGGTTCCTGCATCGACTTCGGCCGGCGCGGTCGTGGTCTTCAGCACGCCGCCGGCGTGGACGTTCTCGCCCAGCGGATAGACGGCGACGGCGCCGTCCCGGCCCCGCGCCGCAATCACCGACAGCTCCCGCGTGAAGTCGGCCTTCGCCTCCAGAATCGCGGGCCGCTCGTCGACCGCGTGCCAGGCGTCGGCGGCCATCCCGGCCGAGCGCACCCAGACCTGGCCCTTGCCGTCATAGCCTTCGCGCCGGGTCTTCAGCACGGCGGGCGTCCCCAGCCGCTCCAGGCCGGCCAGCAGATCGTCCAGACCGTCGACGGCGGCGAAGTCGACAGTGGTCGCGCCGACGCCGTTGAGGAAGGTCTTCTCATCGACCCGGTCCTGCGCCACCGCCAGCGCCTTGGGGCCGGGCGCGACCAGGGCGCCGCCCTCGGCCAGCGTCGCCACCGAGGCGGCCGGGACGTTCTCGAATTCGAAGGTCACCGCCTGCGCCACCCGGCCGAGCACGGTCAGGGCCGTCGGGTCGTCATAGGCGGCGACCAGCTGGCCCTGCGACACCCGGGCCGCCGGGCAGTTCTCTTCCGGATCGAGGATGACGACGTTGAACCCCAGCCGCGACGCCGCCTGGCTGAGCATCCGTCCCAGCTGGCCGCCGCCGAGAATGCCGAGGGTCGATCCGGGAGGGAGAGCGGTCACTCAGTCCTCGACCGTCTCGTGGACCGCCTCGGTCTGGGCCGCGCGGAAGGCGGACAGCCGCCCGGCCAGCATCTCGTCCGACAGGGCCAGGATCTGCGCCGCGAGGATGCCGGCGTTCTTCGCGCCCGGCTCGCCGATCGCGAGCGTTGCGACCGGTACGCCGCCGGGCATCTGGGCGATGGAGAGCAGGCTGTCCATGCCCTTGAGCGCCTTCGATTCGACCGGCACGCCCAGCACGGGCAGCTCGGTCATCGAGGCGGCCATGCCCGGCAGGTGAGCCGCGCCGCCGGCCCCGGCGATGATGATCCTGTAGCCCGCCGCCCGGGCCCCGCTGGCGAAGTCGAACAGGCGTTTGGGGGTGCGGTGGGCGCTGACCACCTTCGCTTCCCAGGCCACGCCCAGCCGGTCCAGCGCGTCGGCGGCGTGTTTCATCGTCGGCCAGTCCGACCGGCTGCCCATGATGATCGCCACGGGCGGTGTCTGAGTCGCCATGCTGAACACTTTCGCGGGAAAGCGGCGCGATACAGGACTCGCGTTGCGCCCGCAACCGACGGCGTTAGGCTGAACGCAGGTCGGCGCCCGGTGAGTCGCCGGCCGGGGGAGCCTGTTCACCTTGACCGACGTCATCGACCCCATCGCCGAGATCGAGCGACTGCGCGCCGAGGTCGAGGCCCTGCGCCGCCGCGCCGAGGCGGCCGAGGCGGCGGCGGACCACGACGTGCTGACCCCGGCCCTGAACCGCCGCGGCTTCGTCGCCGCCATGAAGAGCGCCATGGCCTTCTGCCAGCGCCACGACGTTCCGGCGGTGCTGCTCTACCTCGACCTCGACGGCTTCAAGGGCGTCAACGACAGCCTCGGCCACGCCGCCGGCGACGCGGCCCTGATCCACGTCGCCGAGATGATGCGCGCCAACCTGCGCGAGTCCGACGCGGTCGGCCGCCTCGGCGGCGACGAGTTCGGTCTGCTGATGCTCAGCGCCGGTCTCGAGGAGGGCCGGGAAAAGGCTCGCCGGTTGGCCGAGACGCTGGAGAAGGTCCCGTTCGAATGGGAGGGCCGCTCCGCCGGTCTGGGCGGCTCGTTCGGCGTCCGCGCCTTCGCCGGCCACACCGATCCCGAAGTCTGGCTCGCCGAAGCGGACGCCGCCATGTGGGTGAGGAAGAAGAGCCGCTGACCTCAGGCGATGATGTCCGGCAGGACGATCGCCTCGATCTTCACGATTTCGTCCCGCAGGGTCAGCTTCTTCCGCTTCAGCCGCGCGACCATCAGCTGGTCGGGCTGCGGCAGCCGCAGCAGAGCCTCGATCGAGGCGTCGAGGTCGGAGTGCTCGAGGCGCAGTTCCTTGAGCCGCGCGTGAAGCGCCTTCTCCTCGTCGCTCAGAAACGGATCGTCGTCGTTCATCATCGGGCCCCGGGCGGGCTTATACCGCGCGCCGGCTCAGGCCGGAAGCCGTTCCGCCAGCTCGACCAGCCCGGCCCGCGGCGTCATCGGCGACCACTGCCGGGCGACCGCGACCAGCGCCTCCAGCACCGGAGCGGGCTCCTCTCCCGCCGGCGGCGGCGAAAGAGCCTCGAGCGCGGCGAGCAGGCGCCGCTCCGCCTCCAGCTCCACTGCCTTGACCTGCGCCCGCACCTCCTCGCGGTCGGCGTTCTCCAGATCCGGATTGGGCCCCTTCAACGTGCGCCGGACGGACCGCAGCGGCGCGATGGCGGCGTCCTGCCAGGCCCGGGCGATGTCGCAGGCGGCCTCCAGCGTGTCGGCGTCGGGCGTCCGGCCGGTGCGCGCCGCCCACGCCGCCCACAGCAGCAGCGGCGCATTCTGCCCGGCTGCGTCCTGCAGGTGCAGGCAGGCCTCGCTCACTCCTTCCGCCGCATAGGCCCGCACGGCCCAGTCCCACAGCTCGCTCATTCCGCCGTCGCGCCCTTCAGGCCGGCCCAGCGGCGAACGCCGGACCACTCGAGGCCGAACAGGTCCAGCGCCCGCCCGACGGACTGGTCGACCATCTCCTCGATCGACGCCGGCTTCGCGTAGAAGGCGGGCAGAGGCGGGGCGATGACGGCGCCCATCTCGGTCAGCGCGGTCATGGTGCGCAGGTGGCCCAGGTGCAGGGGCGTCTCGCGCACCATCAGCACCAGCGGCCGACGCTCCTTGAGCACGACGTCGGCGGCGCGGGTCAGCAGGGTTGAGGTCACGCCGGTGGCGATCTCGCTCATGGTTCGCACCGAGCACGGCGCGACGATCATGCCCATGGTGCGGAACGAACCCGAGGCGATCGAGGCGCCGACGTCGTTCAGCCGGTGCGTCACGTCGGCGCGGCCGGTCAGGTCCTCAGCCGACAATTCGGTCTCCTGCGACAGGGTCAGCAGGGCGGCGCGGGTGACGACGAGGTGGCTTTCGACCCCCAGCTCGCGCAGCGCATCCAGGGTCCGCACGCCGTAAGCTACGCCAGAGGCTCCGGAAATTCCGACGACGAGGCGGCGAGGCTGCGAGCTCCGTACGGCTCCGTTCAAATCATCGGCCATATTGAGATCCACGATCGTCGGTCCGGCCAGCCGGCGGCCTCACCGGAAAGTGATTCCACAGCCGGTCGAGCCGGGCGCTCAATCTAGTGGTCCCTTAGACATGGAGGCGCAAGCCATGACCATCGAAGCTCGTATCCGCGAACTGGGAAACCGTCACCGCAATCTGGACCAGACCATCCAGCGCGAAATGACCCACCCGGCCACGGACTCGCTTCGCGTCAGGGAGCTCAAGCAACAGAAGCTCCGGCTCAAGGAACAGATCACCAGTCTGGAGGCCCGAGCGCACTAGCAACGGCCTCCCGCACGAGCAAATCGGCCCCGGAGCGATCCGGGGCCGTTTTCATTTCAGTCCTTCTTGCCGAACACCGACTCGGCGGTCGGTTCCGCGCCGCGTCGTTCGCGGGCTTCCGGCACGAACTCCGGCTCGGCGGGCTCGGCCGCGTCGGCGGGCTGCAGGGTGGCGCCGCCCTTCTTGGCGTCGTCCTTCGCCTTCTTGTCGGCGGCCTTCCTGACGAGTTCGTCGAGCGCCAGCTGGCCGACCAGGCCTAGCGTCACCGGGTCGACCGGCTTGATGTTGGCGCTGTTCCAGTGGGTGCGGTTGCGCACGCTCTCGATCGTCGACTTGGTAGTGCCGAGCAGCTTGGCGATCTGGGCGTCGGTGACTTCCGGGTGGTTGCGCACGAACCACGCGATGGCGTCCGGACGATCCTGACGGCGCGACACCGGCGTGTATTTCGGAGCCGGCTTGTGGCTCTTCAGCAGTTCGGCGTGGCGGCTGACCACGGCCTGCATGCGGTAACTGGAGTCGTTCTGGGCCTTGTCCAGCTCCTCGCGGGTCAACTGGCCGTTGACCAGCGGATCGGCGCCGCGGATGTCGCGGGCCACGTCGCCGTCGGCGATGCCGCGCACTTCCAGCGGATGCAGGCCGCAGAAGTCGGCGATCTGCTCGAAAGTGAGGGAGGTGTTGTCGACCAGCCAGACCGCGGTGGCCTTGGGCATCAGAATGTCGGTCATGGGCGTCTTCTGCTTCTTGGTTGGACCCGCCGCGGCGGCTTCCGGATACGACGGCGCCCGACCTTTCGGCCGGGCGCGGAGGTCACCGATATAGGCTCATTCGCGGCAAAAGAAAACGAAACCCGACATCATCATACAGCCAAGGTTCATCCGGGCTGCTGAACAGTGGCCTCACAGACGCGTTGTGCGTCCAGGAAACCCTATGGGAGGGACCCATGTTGATCGAAACACTCGCCGCCATGACCATGATGTCCGGCGCTGGTCAGGAGCTCGGGGTGCGGGTCGCCCCGCGGGGCGACTATCGCGACAGCTGCAGCGGCGAATACGTCAATCGCGGACGACTCTACGCCGATTGCCGTGATAGCCGCGGCGCCATTCGGGGCACGTCCATTGAACTGAACCGCTGCTCGGACCACGAAATCCGCAACGACAACGGACGGCTGGCCTGCGGGCCGTGGCGGGGTCAGTTCGAGGATCGTCCCGGCGGAGGCCAGAACCGGCCGGACCGGCCCGACCGGCGGAATGAAATCACGGTCTATGGCGACGCCATGTATCGCGGGGGGTCGACCACCTTCCGGGGCGCGATGCCGAACCTTCGCAACTCGGGCTTCAACGATGTGATCAGTTCGATGCAGTTCAGGGGCACCTGGGAAGTGTGCACCGACGCCTATTTCCGCGGCACCTGCCGGACCTTCACGGATGACGTCTGGAACCTGGAGCAGCACGGGCTGAACGACCGCATCTCGTCGCTCCGCCCCGTCGGACGCCGCTAGTCAGGTCGTCAGCACGATCTTGCCGACATGGTCGCCCGCCTCGAGCCTGAGGTGGGCGGCCGACGCCTGTTCCAGAGGAAATGTCGCAGCAACCGGTGGCCGGACCAGCCCCGCCGCCACCCACGGCCAGGCGGTCGCCTCCACGGCCGCGATCAGCCGGGCCTTCTCGTCGGCGGGACGGCCCCGCAGCGTCGAACCGGTCAGCACGATCCGTTTCATCATCAGCCGGGCCAGATCGACCTCGGCCAGCGGGCCGGACAGGGTGGCGATCACCACCCAGCGGCCGAAGGGCTTCAGCACGGCCTGGTGGAGCGCCGCATAGTCGGCGCCGACCATGTCCAGCACCACGTCAACGCCGCCGAACGCCCTGATCGCCGCCTCCAGGTCGTCGGAACGGGCGTCGAGACTGAGGTCGGCTCCGAGATCATGGGCCGCGCGAGCCTTGTCGGCGCCGCGCGAGGTGGCGACGACCCGGGCGTCGGCGGCCTTGGCCATCTGGATCGCGGTCACGCCGATTCCACTGGTGGCGCCATGGACCAGCAGGGTTTCGCCGGGCTTCAGGGCGCCCGCCTCGAACACGTTGGCGAAGACGGTGCAGATCGTCTCGGGCAGGGCGGCGGCCTGGACAAGGTCGACGCCGTCGGGGACGGGCAGGGCGTGACGGGCGTCGACGACGGCGTAGTCTGCATAGCCGCCGCCGCCGAGAAGGGCGCAGACCCGGTCGCCGAGGTTCCAGCGGTCGACGCCCTCACCGATCTGGTCCACCTCGCCGGCCACCTCGAGGCCGAGAATGTCGGACGCGCCGGGCGGAGCGGGGTAGCGGCCCTGTCGCTGCACGATATCCGGCCGGTTCACGCCGGCGGCCCGCACGCGGATGCGAATCTGGCCGTGTCCGGCGACCGGGTCGGGCCGCTTGGCCAGGATCAGGGCTTCCGCGGGACCTGTCCCGCCGGTGATTTCGACAGCCCGCATCGGCGCCCCGTTCTTGCAATCGTCCCGGTCCGGGCGTTCAGATAGGCGCTTGCCTGTCGATTGGCCAAGAAGGAGGCGGTGATGTTCGAGGATCTGGAGCCCCGTCCGGCGCGTGGAGCGCCCCTGATCGCCCTGTCTCGCGAGGATCTGGACGGCTATTCGGTCGAGGATCTCAAGCAGCGCATAGCGGGGCTGGAGGCGGAAATCGCCCGATCCAACGCCGCCATTGAAGGCAAGTCGTCCCAGCGCAACGCCGCCGACGCCCTGTTCAACTTCCGCCCCTGACTCAGTCTGTTGGCATGGCCGTTGCAGTCGGTTCAGACACCGCGCGAAACCGTGCCGGCCATGATACGGATGCGCCTGCCACATGAGTCTGACCGAGTTGATGCCCAGCGACGATCTCATTCCCTCGCCCGCCGGACGCAGCCGCGCAGCGGTGGTCGACGACTTCGCCCGGTCGGAGCTGTTCGACCGCACCTTCCGTGAGGGCATGGAGTTGGTCGAGGACACCGCCGCCTATCTGGACGGAGACGGCCGGCGTGAGTCCAAGCTGCTGTCCCGGGCCACGGCCCTGGCCTATGCCGGCGAGAGCATGAAGCTGACCACCCGGCTGATGCAGATCGCCTCCTGGCTGCTGGTGCAGCGGGCGGTGCGCGAGGGCGACATGACGGCGATGGCGGCGTGCGATGCCCGCTATCGCCTCGCCGACCGCAAGATTGAGGCCGAGCCGACCCACCCTGAACTGCCCATCGCCCTGATCGAATACGTGGTGCGGGCCGAGAAGCTCTATGACCGTGTGCTGCACCTCGATCGGCGCATGTACCTGGATGCGCCCGAGGAAGAGGCGGTCAATCCGGTGCAGAGCCAGCTGGACCGGCTGGCGGCGGCGTTCAGGACCTGATCTATGGCCCGACGTCGTTGGCGACGTTGCGGCCGTCGTCGACCGGCTTGGGCAGGCTGACGGCGATGCCGAGGGCCTCGGCCAGCTTGTCGTCGCGGCCGTAGACGTCCTCGCGGAAGGCGACGCGGCCCTGACCGTCGACGAAGGCGGTCCAGTACAGCAGGCGCACGGTGATCTCGCGGCCGGTCTGGATCCGCTTGGTCCGACGCGTGTCCTGGGCTTCGTCGAACTCGGCCAGCAGCATCGGATCGGGCGACAGCAGCAGGCGGGCGAAGTCGACCGCGCCCTCGACCCGCACGCAGCCGTGGCTGCGCTGACGCATGGCCAGGTTGAAGGCCGCCTTGGTCGGGGTGTCGTGCAGGAAGATGGCGTAGCTGTCGCGCAGTTCGAACTTCACATAGCCCAGCGCCGCTGTCGGCCCGGCGCGCTGCACGACGTTGCCGGATTCGGTGATGAACATGTTGTTGGCGCGGAGGTATCCCGGGCCCTTGGGCAGGATCTCGTTGCGGGCGATCGAGGCGGGCACGTACCAGGGCGGGTTGGCCACGACCGAGGCGAACTGCTTCTCAAGGCTGGGGGTCTGATTGTTCGGCGAGCCGCAGACGACGCGGTTCGAGTGAACCGGCTTGCCATCCTTCCAGTAGACCATGATGGCGGCGGCGGTGTTGACCTCGATGCGCTCGGGGGCGAGGTCGCGCTTCAGCCAGCGGCGGCGCTCCAGGTTCAGGGCGATCTGGCGGGCGCGGTCTTCGGACGAGGCGGACAGGGAGCGCTGGGTGCCCGTGCCGATTCGGCCGTCAGCGCCCAGACCGTGCCGAACCTGGAAACCCCTCACGGCCTCCTCAAGTTCGGGGCCGTAGAAATTCCCCATCCCCGCCAGACGCGCGCCGTCGGCTGCGGACAGGTCGCCCTCGGCGACCAGACGTTCGATCAGCACCGGAATGCGCGGGTCGCTCGTGCCCGGCTCGATCGTCGGACCGGCCTGGAAGACGGGCCAGCTGCGGCCGTCGCGGATCATCCGACGATAGCGCACATAGCCGGCCGACAGGTTGGAGTAGCCGATATCGGTCGGGGCCAGTCCCTCGAACCAGTCCACCAGCCGGCTCTGGGACAAGGCGTCGTTCAGTCCGAGGGGCAGGTCGACGCGGTTCTTCTGCATCTCCCACAGGTCCTCGACCGTCTCGGGCCGCACCCGGCCCTCGGCCAGCACCCGGCCGTAGCGCATAGCCGCCGCCGTGGTCTTCATCTCGGCGGCCGCGGGATCGAAGGCCAGAGCCTCGAAATCGAAGAAATCGCCCTGCGACAGACCATGGCGTTCGGCGCGGGCGGCCGCGGTCCGGAGGGCCTGCAGGCGCTCCGGCGTCCACACCGGCCGCCAGCCGTTCAGTTCATAAAAGGCCCGGACGTCGGGCTGGAGCGTCGCCGGCAACCGGGCCAGCTGGTCGTTGAAGGTGTCGTAGAAGGCGACTGATGACGGATCGCGGGTCTGGGCCCTGGCGACGCCGCTTGCCGACGCGAGGGCCGCGGCGGCCGCGCCCAGACCGAGTTGTCGTCGATTCATCACTGCTGCTCTTCGCCCGATTCCACGCAGGACCCTGCGTCCACGCCCCGGTGGTCCAACGCCGCCATGTTATCGGCGTTCCGGGAAAACAGAAAGGCGCCGGTCCGGAGACCGACGCCTTCGTGAACGTCCTGGCCAGAACTGTGACCCGAAAGCCAGAGCTACTTCTTGATGAAGCCGCCGAACTTGTTGTTGAAGCGCGAGACGCGGCCGCCGCGATCCATCAGGTGCTGGTTGCCGCCGGTCCAGGCCGGGTGGGTCAGCGGATCGATGTCCAGGTTTAGCGTGGCGCCTTCCTTCTGGTAGGTGGAGCGCGTCTGGTAGGTCGTACCATCCGTCATCGTCACGGTGATGAAGTGGTAGTCGGGGTGCGTATCGGCCTTCATGGTCGGTGTCCGGTCTCTGCGCGGTGACGATGCCGACCGTCGGTGCGCGAAAATGAGAAAACCCGCCAGCGAGGGGCGGGAATGAGCGGCGGCGTTTACACCGGGGGCCGTTCCGGGGCAAGAGGCGCGCGCCATGACCGATACGACCGCCCCCGCACCCGACGCCGCCGACCTTCACGGCCGGCCCGGCGCGGGCGCGTTGCTGATGGAGCAGATGAGTGAGGCGGGCCAGCGCCGGGCCAAGCGTCGCGACATCCGCCCGCTGGCGCGGCTGCTGCCCTACGCCCTGCGTCACAAGGGCCATATGGCAATGGCGGTGGTCTGGCTGATGCTGTCCACGGCCGCCTCGCTGGCTCTGACGGTCTCGGCGCGCGGGGCCATCGACAACGGCTTCGAGAACAACGGCGAGCGGCTGAACCTGTGGTTCATGGTGCTGGCGGCCAACGCCCTGTTTCTCGGCATCGCCACCGCGGTCCGTTATTTCTACGTCACCAAGACCGGCGAGCGGGTCATCGCCGATGTCCGCAAAGGCCTGTTCGGGCGCATCCTGACGCTGGACCCGTCCTTCTACGCCACCATGCGCACAGGCGAGGTGCTGTCGCGCCTGACCACCGACATCGCCTTGGTCGAGACGCTGCTGACCACCTCGGTCTCCTACGCCCTGCGCAACTTCCTGACCCTGATCGGCGGGACCGTGCTGCTGTTCGTGGTCAGTCCCAAGCTGACCGGTCTGGTGCTGCTGGTCGTGCCGCTGCTGCTGGGACCGCTGTTCCTGTTCGGACGCAAGGTGCGGCGGCTGACCGTCGCCTCGCAGGACCGGTTCGCCAACGCCGTCGGCTTCGCGGGCGAGAGCGTTGACGCCATCGAGACGGTGCAGGCCTTCGGGCGCGAAAAGAGCGCCATCGCCCGCTTCGGCGACGCGGTCGAGGCGGCCTTCGGCGTGTCGCTGGTGCGGATGAAGGCGCGCGCCGCCATGACGGCCATGGTCATCGTGGTCATGTTCGGCGGCGTCACCCTGGTGCTGTGGCTGGGCGCCCAGGACGTGATCGCCGGGCGGATGACGCCGGGCGCCCTGCTGCAGTTCGTGCTGCTGTCGGTGTTCGCCGCCGGCGCAGTGGGCGCGCTGGGCGAGAGCTGGGGCGACGTCCAGAAGGCCGCCGGCGCCATGGAGCGGATCGACGAACTGATGCGCGCCTCCGCCTCGATCGCCGCGCCCCCAGCGCCGCGCGCCCTGCCGTCGCCGCCGGTCGGCGAGGTGTCGATGTCGGCGGTTCGGTTCAGCTATCCGGGCCGGCCCGACCTGCCGGCGCTGAAGGGCTTTTCGCTGACCGTGCGGCCGGGCGAGACGGTGGCGTTGGTCGGGCCGTCGGGGGCGGGCAAGAGTACCGTCTTCCGCCTGCTGCTGCGCTTCTATGATCCGCAGGCCGGCGTGGTCTCGATCGACGGTGTGGATGTGCGCGAGGCCGATCCGGTGGCGGTTCGCGACCGCTTCGCCTGGGTGTCGCAGGAAGCGCCGCTGTTTTCCGGATCGGCCAGCGAAAACATACGCTTTGGACGCGAAGACGCGACACTGGATGAGGTTCGAACCGCCGCTGAGGAAGCCCAGGCCTTGAGCTTCATCGACGCCCTGCCTGAGGGGTTCGAGACCCCGCTGGGCGAACGCGGCAAGAGCCTGTCGGGCGGTCAGCGCCAGCGGCTGGCCATCGCCCGGGCGCTGGTCCGCGACGCGCCGATCCTGCTGCTCGACGAGGCCACCTCGGCGCTCGACGCGGAGAACGAGCGTCTGGTGCAGGCGGCGCTGGACCGGGCCATGTCGGCGCGCACCACCCTCGTCATCGCCCACCGCCTCGCCACCGTCCTGCGGGCCGACCGCATCGTGGTGATGGAGGATGGCCGGGTGGTGGAGGAGGGCACCCACAACGCGCTGATGGCGCAGGGCGGGCTGTATGCGCGTCTGGCGGAACTGCAGTTCCGGGCGGACTGACCCTGCCGCCCAAAAATCGCGAAACCCTGTCACCCCGACACATTCGGGCAGCCGATCCTGGGCGGAACGACGCTTCGCAACGATGTCAAAGACCGGTCCCGCGCAGTGTAGGACGGCGGTGCGTCAGAATTGGTCGGAGGGCTGGGTCGCCCGGTGGCGCGGGCGCTCCCGATGCGGCGAGCAGCCGTCTGGCGGCCCCGACGGCGCATATCCCCGCCCGCAACCCGTGACTCCGTCCTCGTTCCGCAAAGTCCTCGCCTCGTGAAGGCGGAGTGCACGGGATGACAGGATTCCGGCGCCATTTGGCAGGGATGGCAGGTATTGGGAATCCACCCCGAGGGCGGAGGATTGAGCGGTGGTGATCTGGACGAGAGAACTTCGCCCAGGCCAGCGAGTTAGCGATCGACCCCTTGCGGACGTTCGCTTCCCGACTGAGCCGCTGCCCCCAGTGAGCCAGAAACGAAGTTGTCCGGCTCGCTCTCGATGCCACGCTTGGCCGCTTGGGAACGTTGCTGACGCTTCTCGGGGCGGCCTGATCAGTCCTTGCGACGATTTCCGCCTCAGCCTCTGTCTACTTCCTTCGTGCAGCCGTGTCGCGCCCGCCTTGGTGGAGGACCAGGCCTTGAACAGCCCCCGCCGCGTCGCGGGTGAAGGTAATCTGGGCGTCGACGACCGTGTAGAAGAATGCGTCAGGCGCTTGGGCCGTCAGTTCGAGCGCTGGTTGTCCCGTGAGCTGGGCCATCAGCTTGCCGTCCACCACCGAGATGGCGATCGTATAGTTCGGCCATTCATAGACGCCCTCGTAGATGCGGAGCAGGTCGGACGGCAATGTGACTGTCGGGCGCTCGCTGGCCAAGGCGACGGTCCCGCCGCGCGCCAGGGTGACGAGGTAGGCGCCGAGCTGGTCTGGCGCGCCGCCATTCAGATTGCCGAGGACGATGACCGTCGTCGCGTCATCGGGGTCATGGGCCATAAAAGTGTTGAAGCCCTCGATGCCGCCGTTGTGGCTGATGAGTGTGCGTCCGTTCGCCTCGGCGACGGACAGCCCCATGGCGTAATTTTCGCGCACAGCCGTGGTCAGGATGGCTAAGGATTCCGGCGTCAGCACCCGCCCGCCAAACAGGCCCTGCTCCCATTTCAACAGATCATGGCTGGTGGAGTAGAGTGCCCCGGCGCCCTGCGGGATGCTCATGTCCACATAGTCCGCATTGGCGACGCCGTTCTGGGTCGGCGTGTAGCCCGAGGCCCGCCGCGGCAGGATGGTGTCATGGCTGTCATAGCCGCTGTCTGTCATGCCAAGCGGCTGGAAGAGGTTCGCGGCCACGAAGTCGGCATAGGTCTCGCCGCTCGCCGCTTCGATGATGGCGGTCAGCAGGATATAGCCCGAGTTCGAATAGGCCCAGCCTTCACCGGGCTGGAAGTCCAGCGGGCGGTCGCTGAAGCGTGCGATCAGGCTGGCGATCGACGCCGGCTGGGCCTTGAGCGCCTCATAGTCCTCGAAGGCGGTGAAATTCGGGACGCCGGCGGTGTGCGTCAGCAGGTGGCGCACCGTCACCCGGTCCCAAGCGGCTGGCGCATCCGGAAGCCAGGTATTCACGGGTGCATCTAGATCCACCAAGCCCCGTTCGCTCAGCAGCATGACACCCACGGCGGTGAATTGTTTGGTCAGCGAGCCGAGGCGAAACTTGGTGTCGCCATCATTCGGAACGCGCCATTCCCGGTTGGCGAACCCGTAGCCCTGATCGAGAAGAACCTCGCCGTCCCGCGCGACCAGGACGGCGCCCGAAAACTGGTCGGCATCGGCGGATGCGCGGATGACCTGATCCATGCGGGCGGCGTCCTGCGCTACGGCGGGGCCAACGGCGAAGGCCAGGACGCCAAGCGCAATGAGCGAGCGTCGGCCCACATCGAGCCGGATGTGGGAAGAAACCAGTTTCAACAATGGCAGACCTTTCGAAGCGTGACCGTTACGTCATCGAACGAGGCTGAAAGCGGCCCTAGCGGATCCAGTCGAGGGCGTTCTATCACGAAGCTCCGTCCAACAAGAGGAGGCAAAACAGGCCGCCGCCTCGACCGCCGCCCCGGCCTTGACGGCGATCCTGCAGGCTCGGTCGCCTACCCCGCGGCCATGACCCCGCAGGCCACGCGCGCGCCGGCGCCGCCGATCGGCTGGCTGGTGTGGTCGTCCATGGCGGCGTGGATCACCAGGGCCGAGCCGTCGGCGTCCCACAGCCACTGGCCGGGGCCGTCGCGGGCGATCCGGGCCTCGGTGGTGAAGACCTCGGCGCGGACGCGGCCCTGGGCGTCGGCGAAGATGTTGGGCAGATCGCCGTCATCGGGCCCCGCCGCGTTCAGCAGGCCGTGCGGGGCCTTGGGCTCGCCGTGGTTGATGTGGCCGCCGGCCGAGGTGAAGGGCGCGTCGCACTGGCCGGTGGCGTGGATATGGGCGCCATGCCATCCGGGGGTCAGGCCGTCCGCCTCAATGCGGATGAGCAGGCCGGTAGGGCCCTGCGTCAGGATCGCTCGGCCTATGTTCTGGCCCTCGGCATTGACCAGCGTGGCCTCGCCAAAATCGCCCACAGCGGCCCGCTCAGGACGATCGGAATAGTCGTTGGCGGTGACGCTGACGCAGGCGCCCAGGGCGGCCATGAGGGGCAGGGCGGCGAGAGCGGCGAGACGGGTGGTGCGCATGGTGCAAAATCCCTGTGTAGAGGGGACGTCGATCAGCGGCTTCGCTTTGCCACTCCAGCCCCCGGATGCTAGAAAACTCGTCAGCGGATCACGTTCCGATTCCGGCCATTTAAAGCCCGATTTCCTTGACCGACGACAGCTATAACAACGCCCTGCCCCCTTCGTCGGGCGCAGGCGGCGATATCTCCACCATAACCATCGAAGACGAGCTGCGCCGCTCGTATCTCGATTACGCCATGAGCGTCATCGTGTCGCGCGCCCTGCCGGATGCGCGAGACGGGCTGAAGCCCGTGCATCGCCGCATCCTGTACTCGATGCACGATCTGAAGATGACCCCGGACCGGGCCTATTCGAAATGCGCCCGCGTGGTCGGCGACGTGCTGGGCCGGTTCCACCCGCACGGCGACGCCTCGGTCTATATGGCGCTGGTGCGCATGGCCCAGCCGTTCTCGATGGGGCTGATGCTGGTCGACGGGCAGGGCAATTTCGGCTCGGTCGACGGCGATATGCCGGCCTCGATGCGATACACCGAGGCCCGCATGGCTCCGGCCGCCTCGGCCCTGCTGACCGACATCGACAAGGACACGGTCGATTTCCAGCCGAACTACGACGAGAAGGAGCTGGAGCCCGTCGTCCTGCCGGCGCGGATCCCGAACCTGCTGGTCAACGGCGCGGGCGGCATCGCCGTCGGCATGGCCACCAACATCCCGCCGCACAACCTCGGCGAGGTCATCGACGCCTGCGTGGCCCTGCTGGACGACCCGAACATCGGGGACGACGCCCTGCTGGATATCGTCCCGGGCCCGGACTTCCCCACCG
>DASRXE010000280.1:0-3105 GCA_035654315.1 Brevundimonas sp. | reverse complement strand
TGGAGAGCCTGCACGCCTTCAAGCGGGCGGGCGCGGCGGGGGTGCTGACGTATTTCGGCCCGCAGGCGGCGAAGTTGCTGAACAGATGAAGTTCGGCGTCCTACAGAGCATTGTCCACAACGCTGCGGATTCCCTCGGAAGCGGGATCGGATTGCTGATCGGCGTCTACGAGATGGACGTCTACGGGGAAGCGGGGCAATCGCCGGACGGCGTCGTCGAAGTCGATTTTCTTACGGGGAAGGTCATCGAGGGCAAGGCGTCGGACAGCCTTCGAAAGGCTGTGGAACTGTACAGGACAGCCTTCGATGAGCTCTGTGCCCGCCATGGCGTCGAGCCGTGGTCCTTCAAGACAGCGACGGCGCGGTTCGGGACCGACGCCACCCTCGGTCCCCACTTCACAGTTCATGTCGAGGACCGCGAAGGACGCGCGGCGACGGATCGCTTCATCGGAAGTCCCGGTCGGCGGCTTTAGAGCGCCAGTCGCACGCTCCACCCGTCGAACGCCACCTCTACGTTCGGCGGAACTACCGCCGCCAAGGCGTTGTAATCCAGATCGATGTGCAGGTTGGTGAGCACCGCCCGCCTGACTCCGGCGCGGGCGATCCAGTCGAGGGTCTTGTCGACGTGGGCGTGGGTGGGGTGCGGGGTCCAGCGCAGGGCGTCGACGATCCAGAGGTCGCAGCCCCGGACGGCTTCGAGGGCGGCGTCGTCGAGATCGGAAACGTCGCTGGAATAGGCGACCCCCCCCAGCCGGTAGCCGACCGAGCGGATCGGGCCGTGGGCCTGGTCGAAGGTGACGACCGGGACGGGGCCGCCGGGGCCGTCGACGGACCAGGGCTGGCCGTGCGGCGGCAGCGGATGGGCGTCGAGGATGGCCGGATAGCCCTCGACGCTGTCGAAGATGTAGCGGAAGCGCTCGCGCAGGGCGGCGTGGGTGGCGGCGTCCATACAGGCCGGGATGCGGGCGCGGGCGCGCATGGCGAAGACGCGCAGGTCGTCGATGCCATGGGTCTGGTCGGCGTGGTCGTGGGTGTAGAGGACGGCGTCGATGTGTTTGACCCGCGCCGAGAGCATCTGGGCGCGCAGGTCGGGCGAGGTGTCGATCAGGACGCTGGTGACGCCGTCGGGGCCGTGACGGCGGACCAGAAGCGAGCAGCGCAGGCGGCGGTTCTTCGGCTCGGCGGGATCGCAGGCGCCCCAGTCGCCGTCGCCGCGCGGGACGCCGCCGGAGGAACCGCTGCCGAGGATGACGACCTCCAGTTCGCCCGCCGCGCCCATCATGCCCCCTCCGGCCTCGGGATGCGGTCGAACAGGGCGAAGAAGGCGTCCGTGGTGCGGGCCTCGGCCTCGTCGCGGGACCAGCCGCGGATCTCGGCCAGCTTGTCGAGGACGTGGGTCACGTACGCCGGCTCGTTGCGGCGGCCGCGGTGCGGGACCGGGGCGAGGTAGGGGCAGTCGGTCTCGACGATGATGCGGTGGGCGGGCATGGCGGCGATGATCTCGCGCACCTCGGCGGCGGCCTTGAAGGTGGCGATGCCGGAAACCGAAAACCACGCTCCGAGTTCCGCCGCCTTTTCCGCCAGTTCCGGGCCACTGGTGTAGCAGTGCATCAGGAAACGGAACGGCCCCCTCGCCTGCTCTTCCGTCAGGATTTCAGCCATGACGGCGTCGGCCTCGCGAGTGTGGACGACCAGCGGCAGGCCGGTGCGGCGGGCGGCGTCGATGTGTTGACGGAACACGGTGGCCTGCGCGTCGCGGGGGCTGAGATCGTAGTGGAAGTCGAGGCCGCATTCGCCGATGCCGACGATCTTCGGACGGCCCGCGAGTTCGACCAGCCGGTCGGCGGTCAGGTCGGCGTAGTCCTTCGCCTCGTGCGGGTGGACGCCGACCGTGGCCCAGATGTCGTTGTGGGCCATGGCGAGGGCGTGGGTGGCCTCGAAGGTCGACAGCTTGTCGGAGATCTCGACCATCAGGCCGACGCCGGCCGCACGGGCGCGGGCGATGACGGCGTCGCGGTCCTCGTCGAACTGGGGCGCGTGCAGGTTGACGTGGCTGTCGATCAGCATCAGGCGCGGGCCTTGACGCGCTGCAGGTCGGCCAGCGCCCCCGCCAGCACGTCGGCGCGGTCGAGGTTGATGGCGGCGGCGCGGTCGGGCAGTTCCGACAGCCGCTCCCACAGCTCGGCCCAGCGGGCGCCGGACTTGCCCTCTTCCAGGGCGCGCAGCTTCACGGCCGCGATCAGCCGGTCCATCAGTATCTCGAACCTCTCCTGGCCCTCGGCGCCGCGGAACTTGTCGGCCACGGCCATGACCTCGGCCCGGTTGAGCGAAGGCGCGGCGACCCAGGCTTGGGCCAGTTGGTCGGCCTCGAGCGTCGCGCCGGAGGCGAGGGCGAGGGCCTGACCGGGCGAGCCTGCGGCCATGCCGGCGATGCGGACAGCCTCGGCCGAGGTCACGCCGGTGCGGTTACGGACCAACTCCTCCAGCGCGTGCTGCGGCCAGACCGGAAAGGCCAGACGGCGGCAGCGCGAGCGGATGGTGGCCAGCAGCCGCCCAGGCGCGTGGGTGACGAGAAACAGCACGCCGCGTTCAGGCGGCTCTTCAAGAACCTTGAGCAAGGCGTTGGCGGCGTTGAGGTTCAAGTCGTCGGCGGCGTCGATGATGGCGACGCGGTATTTCGCCTGCGAGGGGCTCTTGGAGAAGAATTCGGGCAGGTCGCGGGCCTGGTCGACGGAGATGGATTTCTTCGTCTTGCCGCCCTCGACGGCGCGTTCGAGGACCAGCAGGTCGGGGTGCGAGCGGGCGGTGATCAGCTGGGCCACCGGATCGTCGGGGCGGGTTCCGAGCAGGCCGCGCGATGGATCGGGCGCGGCCCCCAGCAGCCGGCGGGCGGCGCGGAAGGCGAAGGTGGCCTTGCCTGAGCCCTCGACCCCGCACAGCAGCCAGGCGTGGTGCAGCCGACCTCTGTCGAAGGCGTCGAGGAAGGCGGCCTCGGCGGCGGCGTCAGGGATCAGGTCGAAACGGTCGCGCGGGCCTTCGCTCATGGCAGGCGGCCCTCGACGGCGGCCCAGACCCGGGCCTCCACCGCATCCTGATCGCCGTCGGC
>DASRXE010000279.1:0-15926 GCA_035654315.1 Brevundimonas sp. | reverse complement strand
AGCCGGCCGTCGACCTTCACGCCCACGAAGTCGCCCAGCCGGTGGGTCTTCTCGAAGAACGGCCCGGGCACGGTCAGCGTGGCCAGGGCCAGCATCTCCGCGGCGTCGGACTCGCCCAGCGGTTCGAAGGCCACGGCCTTGCCGCCGCCCTTCAGCGCCGTGGCGACCATCTGCACGCCCGCCGCCTTGCTCCGCACCACCGCCCCCGGCGGAACGGGCGGATCGCCGGCCTCGATCATCCCGAGGCCGTTGGGCGAGGTGTTAAGCGCGCCCAGCGCCGCCAGGCTCTCCCCCGAGCCATCGGCCGCCGCCGCGAACAGCGCGAAGGCCGGATCGAAACGAAGCGCCCGCCGGTCGCCCAGCGCCAGCGGCGCCTGCCGCCCGGTCAGGGCGCTCCAGATGGGGCGGTCGAGCGGATGGTCGAGGGTCATGCGCGTGTTCTAGCGCCGCCCGCGGCGATCGCCAGAGTTCTGCCGACCCCAAGTCCGAAACCCGCCCTCAGGCGCGCCAGAAACCGACGATCTTCCTGACCTCGTCGAGCACCGGATCGGCGATGGCGGCGGCGCGTTCGGCCCCGTCCTGCAGCACCCGGTCGATCTCGGCCGGATCGTCCATCAGGCGGCGCATCTCGGCGGTGACCGGGGCCATCGAGGCCACGGCCAATTCGGCCAGCGCCGGTTTGAAGGCGCCGAATCCCTTGCCGCCCCATTCGCGCAGCACCTGATCGCGGGTCTCGTCGGCCAGCGCCCCGTAGATGGTCACGAGGTTCTTCGCCTCGGGCCGGGCCTCCAGCCCCTCCACGGTCTCCGGCAGGGGCTCCGGATCGGTCTTGGCCTTGCGGATCTTGGCGACGATGGAGTCGGCGTCGTCGGTCAGGTTGATGCGCGACTGGTCCGACGGATCGGACTTGCTCATCTTGGCCGCCCCGTCGCGCAGGCTCATCACCCGCGGCGCCGGCCCCTGGGTCAGCGGCTCCGGCAGCGGGAAGAAGCCGGGCACCCCGAAGTCGTTGTTGAATTTGGCGGCGATGTCGCGGGTCAGCTCGAGGTGCTGCTTCTGGTCCTCGCCGGTCGGCACCTCGGTGGCCTTGTAGAGCAGGATGTCGGCCGCCTGCAGCACCGGATAGGTGTACAGGCCCACCGACGAGCGCTCCTTGTGCTTGCCCGACTTCTCCTTGAACTGGGTCATCCGGTCCAGCCAGCCGAGCCGGGCCGTGCAGTTGAAGATCCACGCCAGATCGGCATGCGCCCGCACGGCGGACTGGGGGAAGATCACCGAGCGCGCCGGGTCCAGCCCCGAGGCCAGGTAGGCGGCGGCGATCTCGCGCGTCTGGGCGGCGAGCAAGGCCGGGTCCTGCCAGACGGTGATGGCGTGCAGGTCGGCCACGAACAGGAAGCAGGGCGCGCCCGTTTCCTGCAGCTGGGTGAACCGCTTGAGCGCCCCCAGATAGTTGCCCAGGTGCAGGGCGCCGGAAGCCTGGATGCCGCTGAGAATGCGGCGCGGGCCGTCATAGGCCGGAGCGGAAGGGGCCGGGGTCGGGTCGGTCATGGGGCGTGAACTCGGGAAGAAGGCAGGATCGGGCGCGCGTCGCCGCGCGCGGGGGCGCTGGTGAAGGTCAGCCGCGCCATCGCCGGGCGGCGGCAGTCTGTCCCGAAGTCGTCATGGCCATGGCGCTTATCGCCTCCCTGGCGGTCAGTCCAGACCGGACGGGATGGAACTCCCCGGCTCGCGGCGCAGCACCGCCTTCAGCTCCGCCGGGGTCACCGCCCGGAACAGGACCAGGCTCAGGCCGTACACGACCGCGCCGACGCCGCACACCGCCAGCACCGCCACCTCCTTGGCCAGCAGAAGGCGGCTCAGCGTTTCGTATCCGACACCGGCCGCCAGCAGCACCGCGGCCATCACGGCGCTGGCCAGCAGCACCCGCGAGATCCGGGACACGAACGCCGACGACGGCCGCCACGCGTCCTCCCGCACCAGCGTCCCGACCAGCAGGGCGACATTGATCCACGCCGACAGACTGGTGGCGATGGCCAGCCCCAGCACCCCGTCGACGCCCAGGCTGGACAGCCAGAAGAACAGCGCCGATCCGATCAGCACGGTGAAGATCACCGCCGCCACCGCATAGTACATCGGCCGCCGCGTATCCTCGCGGGCGAAGAACGGCGGCGTCAGCACCTTGGCCAGCACGAAGGCCGGCACGCCCCAGGCGAAGTGGCGCAGCACGTCGGCGGTCCGCGCCGCGTCGGCGCTGGTGAAGGCGCCGCGCGTCACCGTCGCGTCGATCAGGAAGAAGGGGATGACCAGCAGCGCCGTCGCCGCCGGCAGGGTAAAGGCCATGGCGAGAGTGATGCCGTCGTCCAGCGTCCGCCGCCCGCCCTCATGATCCCCGGAGACGAAGGCCTTGGTCAGCCGCGGCACCAGCGCCAGGCCGATGGCCACCCCGATCAGCCCCAGAGGCAGCTGGTACAGCCGGTCGGCGTTGTAGAGCACCGACCGCGCCCCCTCGTCGGACCCGGCCAGCATCTGGCTGACGAGCGAATTGACCTGCATGGCCCCGCCGGCCAGCGCCCCCGGCACCGCCAGCGCCAGCGCCCGCTTCACCGCCGGCGTCAGGCGCGGCAGACCGATCCGCAGCGTCACGCCCAGCCGGCGCACGCCCCACCACAGCAGCCCGGCCTGGATCAGGCCCGAAACGGTGACGGCCGCGCTGACCCACAGCAGCACCTCGGACTGACCGGCGGGCACGAGGTAGGCCGCCAGCAAGGGCGCCAGGGTGCAGATGTTGAGGAACACAGGCACGCCCGCCGACAGGGCGAATTTTCCCGCCGTGTTGAGCACGCCCGAGAGCAGCGAGGCCACGGTCATGCAGGCGAGATAGGGCATGGCCAGCTGGGTCGCCGTCACCGCCGCCCGCAGCACCGTCGCTTCGTCGCGATAGGCCGACAGCAGCCACGGCATGATCCACGGCATCGCCACCTGCAGCAGGATGCAGAAGGCCGCCACCACCGCCAGCATGAAGGACATGGCCTCCGACGCCGTGACCGCCGCCGCCTCATCGCCCTCGCGCGCCTTGACGCCGCCATAGACGGGCACGAAGGCTTGGGCGAAAGCCCCTTCGGCGAACAGCCGCCTGAACATATTGGGCAGCATCAGCGCCGTGGTGAAGGCGTCCATCATCGGCCCCTGGCCGAACCGTGCGGCCAGGGCCATGTCGCGGGCGAAACCCAGCACGCGGCTGCCCAGCGTCAGGGTCGATTGCACAAGGGTGTTTCGCGCGAGGCTCATGCGGGGCTCGGTGAGGGCGGACGACCGCCTTAGCGTGGTTCCGGTCCGCGCGATACCGGTCGCCGCGCCGGACGCAGCCGGCCCACCTCCGAGACATCGCGCAGGCTGGCCCGCACCGGAGCGGACACGGACGCTCCGCCCCGCTCCCTGTGGTCGAGCACCATCTCCAGATCGCCCCGCAGCCGCTCCAGCGGCGCGCGCGCCTTGGGCTTCCGCCCCCGGGCATCGGTGACGTAAAAACTGTCGACGGCGCGCTCGCCGAAGCCGGCGATATGGGCGGAGCGGATCGACAGGCCGGCGCCGGCCAGCGCCCGGGCGAGATCAGCCAGCAGGCCCGGACGGTCGGCTCCGGACACCTCGATCACGGCCGCGCTCGGACTCTGCTCGAGGTCGATGACCGTCGTGGGCCGCACGTCGAAGGCGGCGCGGCGCGGATTGAACGGCGCCGCCGAGGGACGGGCGCGGCCTGGCTGCCCGCGCGCCGCCGCCTCCAGCGCCTTGAGCAAGCGCGCGATCCGCCGCGGCTCCGCCTGGCCGTAGGGCGCGCCGGCGCCGTCCTGGAGCTCGAACACGTCCAGCGCCGCGCCGTCCTCCGCCGTCGCCACGCGGGCCCCCACCACGTCGGCGCCCGCCGCGGCCAGGGCCTCGGCCAGATCGACGAACAGGCCGGGCCGGTCGGTCGCCGCCACGGCCACCCGCGTGGCCGAGCCCTCGTCGTCGGCAGTGTCCAGCACCTCGGCCGCAACGCCGTCAGCCCGGGCCCGCGCCATCAACGCCGGATAGTCATTCAGCGGATCGGCCCGGGTTATGTCCTCGCCCCGGAACACCGCCTCGGTGCGCTGGTAGAGGTCGCGGATCAGTTGACCCTTCCAGCCATTCCAGACACCCGGGCCGACGGCGCGGATGTCGGCGACGGTCAGGATCAGCAGCGTGCGCAGCCGCTCGGGGTCGCCGACCAGTTCGGTGAAGGCTCGCACCGTCTCCGGATCAGACACGTCGCGCTTCTGGGCGTAGTCGCTGAGCGCCAGATGGTTGCGCACCAGCCAGACCACGAACTCGATCCGGCGCGGGTCCAGCCCCAGCCGGTCGCAGGCGCGGCGCGCGGCGATGGCCCCGTCCTCCAGCTGCCCGCGGTCGCCGCCCTTGCCCACGTCATGCAGCAACATGGCCAGCATCAGCGCCTCGAAATCGTCGATCCGGTGCACCACCTCGCTGGCGTTGGGGTGGTCCGCCTTCAGCTTGCCGCGCCAGATATCGTTGATGATGCCGATGGCCTGCAGCGTGTGCTCATCGACCGTATAGGCATGGTACATGTTGAACTGGGTCTGGCCGACGATCCGCCCCCATTCCGGAAGGAAGCGTCCAAGCAGGCCCGTCTCGTTCATCAACGTCAGCACCCGGTACGGCCGCTGGCCGTGCGCCAGGATGTCGAGGAAGGCGCGCGCCGCGTCCGGATCGCGACGCAGCGACGGCGTGACCAGCGACAGCGAGCGGCTCACCGCCGAGAAGGCGTCGGGATGCAGGTCCATATCGTGCGCGTCGGCGCAGCGGAACAGCAGCAGAAGCTTCTCCGGCGCGGCCGCGAACACCTCGGGTCCCGTCACCGACAGCCGCCCCCCGTCCTCGACGAAGCCGTCGACGCCGAGCTTGCGCCGACGCCCGGGGATCAGTCTCGACAGGCTTAGCGTCGGCTTCTGCTGGCGCGCCTCCAGCTTGGCGGACAGGGCGCGGGTCAGTCCGCCGACGTCGCGGGCGACGATGAAATAGCGGCGCATGAACCGCTCGACGGCCGGCTCGTCGCCCCGGCCGCGCCAGCCCATCCGCCGGGCCACCTCGGGCTGCAAATCAAAGGTCAGCTTCTCCTCGGCCCGGCCGGCCACAAGGTGCAGATGGGCCCGAGTGCGCCACAGGAAGTCGAAAGCCTCCTCAAACGTGCGGCGTTCGCGCGGGGTCAACAGGTCGACCATGACCCGCGCGCCCAGCGGGCTGTCCGGGGCCAGAGAGCGGGCGATCCAGAACAGGGTGTTGAGGTCCCGCAACCCGCCCTTGCCATCCTTGACGTTCGGCTCAACCCGGTAGCGCACCGCCCCCGCCTTCTGGTGGCGGGCGTCGCGTTCCTCCAGCTTGGCGGCGATAAAGGGCCGCGGATCGGCCTTGACCACGAAGGCGCGGAAGCGGGCGATGAAATCCTCGGCCAGCCCCTCGTCGCCGGCCAGGGGCCTGGCTTCCAGAAGCGCCGTTCGCACCGTCATATCCGACTTCGCCAGCGCCAGGCATTCGTCGACCGACCGGGCTGACGGCCCGACCTTCACCCCCAGGTCCCACAGCACATAGAGCATGAACTCGATGACCTGTTCGGTGCGCGGGATCGACTTCCACGGACGCAGGAACAGCAGGTCGAGGTCAGAAAAGGGCGCCAGCACGCCGCGGCCGTAGCCGCCAACGGCGATCAGGCTGAGCCGCTCGGCCTCGGTCGGATTGGGGGCCGGATAGAGAGCCTCTGTAGCGAAGCGCCACAGGGTTGTAAGCAGCTCGTCCGCCGCCGCGGCGTGGAGCCGGGCGACTTCGACGCCGCCGAGTCCGTTTTCGAGCTTTTGCGCCGCCCGCACACGGGCGGCGTCCCACGAGCGGCGCAGCAGGGCGGTGGCGGCGGCGCGCGGATCGACCGCCATGGCGGCCTCGATCCAGGCTTCGCTGTCGGGCCCGGAGCCTTCTGCGGGGTCGGCTGGACGGCGGCTGCGGGAGCTCATCCGGTGGATATAGACCGAGGCGGCGGCCTGGGCGACAGTGCGCGCGTACGGTCGGAGGGCGGCGCATGATCAGGATCCCGGGGTTGTTGTTCGCCGCCCTGCTGGCGGGCTGCGCTCCCGCCGCGACCTTGTCGTCGGCAAGGGACAGTCGCGACACGCCGCGCCCGATCGCCGTGTCGCGGCCCGACATCGTGGCCGAACTTAATGCAGCCCGGACGGATCCCGCCGACTACGCCCGCAAGGCCAGGGCCCTGCGCGCCCTGTTCCGCGGCGATCGCATCGAGCGACCGGGGGAGATCGCCGTGGTCACTCGCGAGGGCACGGCGGTGGTGGACGAGACGATCCGCTTTCTGGAACACCAGACGCCGCTGCCGCCCCTGCGCGGCAGCCCGGCGCTGGACCGGGCGGCGGCCGACCACGCGGACGATCAAGCCCGCAGCGGCGCGGTGGCCCACACTGGCGGCGACGGCTCCAGCCCGACCGACCGGATGCGCCGGTACGGCCGCTGGTCGGCCACGGGCGAGGCTATCGCCTATGGTCCCAATCGCGCCGAAGACGTCATCCTGCAGCTGATCGTCGATGACGGCGTGCCGGACCGGGGCCATCGCCGAATCCTGTTCAATCCGACCTACGAACTGATCGGCGTCGCCTGTGCGCCGCATCCGGTCTGGCGCGAGGTCTGCGTCCTCGATTTCGCCCGGGCCGGTTGATCAGACCTTGATCGCCTTGAGGCGGTACAGGGCTTCCAGCGCCTCGCGCGGCGACAATTCGTCGGGCTCTATAGCCGACAGGGCATCCTGCAGGGCAGAGGGCGGCGGCGGAGCAGGCGGCTCCGCGACCGCGAACAACGGCAGGTCGTCCAGGCTGATGACGGCGGATTTCTCGCCCTCGAGACGGTCCAGAACCTCACGGGCGCGGGCCACGACCGGCGGCGGCACGCCGGCCAATTTCGCCACCTGCACGCCATAGGACCGGTCGGCGGCGCCGGGCGCGGCCTCGTGCAGGAAGACGAGGTCGCCATTCCACTCCTTGGCCTTCATCGACAGGTTGCAGACGTGGGCCAGCCGCGTCTCCAGCCCGGCCAGCTCGTGGTAATGGGTGGCGAACAAGGTGCGGGCGCGGTTGCGGTCGTGCAGCGCTTCGGCGACCGCCCAGGCGATGGCCAGACCATCATAGGTCGCAGTGCCTCGACCGATCTCATCCAGCACCACGAAGGACCGGTCCGTCGCCTGGGTGAGGATGGCGGCGGTCTCGACCATCTCCATCATGAAGGTCGAGCGGCCCCGCGCCAGATCGTCACCCGCCCCGACCCGGCTGAACAGCCGGTCGACCACCCCGAGCCGCATCGACTTCGCCGGCACGAAAGCGCCAGCTTGGGCGAGCACCACCAGCAGGGCGTTCTGGCGCAGAAAGGTCGACTTGCCGGCCATGTTCGGGCCGGTGACGATCGACAGCCGGGCGCAGGCGGCGCCCGATCCGTCCAGCCGGCAGTCGTTGGGCGTATAGGCGTCGCCGGCCGACTTGACCGCCGCCTCGACCACCGGGTGGCGGCCGGCGATGACCTCAAAGCAGGCGGTGTCGTCCACCGTCGGCCGCACCGCGCCGACCTCCTCGGCCCACTCCGCCAGCGCCGAGTGGGCGTCCAGCTCGGCCAGAGCCTCCGCCACGGCCTGCAGCGGTTGGGCCAGCGTCTGGACCGTGCGCCGCCAGGCCTCGAAGGTTTCGCCCTCGATGGCCAGCGCCCGGTGCCCGGCCTGGCTGATCTTCGCGTCCAGCTCCGACAGCTCGACGGTGGTGAAGCGCACCTGGTTGGCCAGGGTCTGGCGGTGGATATAGGGGCTGTCGCCGGTCGGGCGCAGCAGGGGTTCGGCCGCCTTGGCCGAGGTCTCGAGGAAATAGCCGAGCACCGCGTTGTGGCGCACCTTGAACGGCACGCCGGAATCGGCGATGGCCCGCGCTTCCAGCTCGGCCACCACCCGGCGGCTGTCGTCGCGCAGGGCCCGCGCCTCATCCAGTTCGGGCCGGAATCCGGCGTTCACGAAACCGCCGTCGCGCACCAGGTGCGGCGGCTCGGCGACCAGCCCCTCGGCCAGTTCGACCAGCAGCCGCCCCGTGTCCGGCGACAGGGTCAGCCGGTCGATACAGCTGGCGATGCGCGGCGGCGGACCCGTCAGGGGATCGCGCTCCGGCGGAAACAGGCCGGCGATCCCCTCGGCGATCGACAGGCCCGTGCGTATGGCGGCCAGATCGCGCGGCCCGCCACGGCCGAGCGCCAGCCGCGACACGGCCCGCGCCACATCTGAAGACGCCTTCAGCCCGTCGCGCAGGTCGCGCCTCAGGTCGCGCCGCTCCAGCAGCCATTCGACCGCATCGAGCCCGTGGTTGATGGCGGTCGGATCGCGCAGGGGGCGGGCGACGCGCTCGGCCAGCGCCCGCGCCCCGCCGGCCGTCACCGTCCGGTCGATGCAGGCCAGGAGGGAGCCCTCGCGCTCGCCGCGCTGGGTGCGGTCGATCTCGAGGCTCAGACGGGTGGCCGGATCGATGGCGAGATAGCCGCTGTCACCAGACCGGCGCGGCGGCGACAGGGCCGGAATCTTGCCCGCCTGCGTCGTCTCGAGATAGGCCGCGATCAGTCCCAGGGCCGAGACTTCCGCCTCCTCGAACGCGCCGTAGGCATCCAGCGAGGCGACGCCGTACAGCCGCTCGACCCGCACCCGCGCCCCCACCGGCTCGGCCAGCGCCTGCGGCAGGGCCTGGACCACCCCGCCCGAACCGTCGAGCGCCGCCTTCGCACCCTCATCCGAGAACAGCCGGTCCGGGACGAGAACCTCGGACGGCCGAAACGAGGCGAGGGTCGCGGCGAGGTCGTCCAGCGAACAGGCGACCACGTCGACCGAGCCGGCCGAGAGCTCGACCACCGCTACCGCCGCCCGCCCCTTGCGGATGGCGGTCGCCGCCAGTCGGTTAGCCCCGCGCGCGTCCAGCAGGGAGTCCTCGGTCAGGGTGCCGGGCGTGACGACGCGGACAATATCGCGCCGGACCACCGCCTTGGACCCTCGCTTCTTCGCCTCGGACGGCGCTTCCAGCTGTTCGCAGATCGCCGCCTTGAAGCCCTGCCGGATCAGCCGCGCCAGATACCCGTCCAGCGCATGCACCGGCACCCCGGCCATGGGGATGTCCTCGCCCTGGTGCTTGCCGCGTTTGGTCAGGGTGATGCCCAGGGCCGCGGCGGCGATCTCGGCGTCCCGGAAGAACAGCTCGTAGAAGTCGCCCATGCGGAAGAACAGGATGGCGTCCGGCGCCTGGGCCTTGGCCGCCAGGAACTGGGCCATCACCGGCGTCACCCCCTCGGCGGAGGGCAGGTCGGCGGCTGTCGGCGGTGGGGAGAGCGGGGCGTTCATCTGAGCGGCGCAAGGTGACGGAATGCGCGGGGGCTCTCAAGCACTCGCTTGCGGCAATCGCCTTCGCAATGCGAGAAAGCGCTGGGGGGCTCTTCTTTGACTGGAAAATCACATCCGCCGAGGGCGAGCGCGCGTCTGTGGGGGGCGATCCAGGTCTGGACCATCCTGTTCCTGATCTTCTCCGCCGCCAACGTCATGGCCTACAGCTACCGGCTGTGGCTGCTGAACCAGCTGCCGTCCGACGCCTTCATGTCGGAGCTGAGCTTCCTCTCGGACTATCTGCCCGGCGCCGGGGCGGAGATGTGGATGACCGGTCTTGCGGGCCTGCTCTACGTCCCCACCTATGTCATCGCGGCCATCCTTGTCCTGATGTGGTTCCTCCGATCGATCAGAAACGCCCACGCCCTGAGCAATGGTGTCGAGACATCACCCGCCTGGGTGATCTGGTGGTTCATCATTCCGCTCGTGTCTTTCTGGAAACCGTACGGCATGGCCAGCGAGCTGTGGCGCTCCAGCAAGGCCCCCGACAAGTGGAAGGGCCTGCCGGATCCGGCCTTGCTGAGATGGTGGTGGGGCTTCGTGCTTCTGGGCGGCTTCGTCTTCAGCGCCAGCAATATATTCAGCCGTTCGGCCGAAACGGTGGAGCAGGTCGCCGCCGCCGACTCGGCCCTGATCGCTGGCCACCTCCTGCACATGGTCGCCGGCCTCCTGTTCCTGCGGATAGGCGGTCCCATTTCGAAAGGGCAGACAGAGCTGATCACGGCTGGCCGTGTCGCGCCCCCTCCAGAACAGCCGGGTCGGGCAGCCTGACCCACTTGCCCCCGCCCGGCCGGCCTGCGACAAGCGGGGCAGGCGGTTAAGGGAACGCGGTCCAACACCGCGGCTGTGCCCGCAACTGTAGGCGGCGAGACGGGCGATCATTCCGGAGCTTCGGCTCCGGCGTCACTGGGAAACCGGGAAGGCGCGATCCTCCGTTTGTGACCCGCAAGCCAGGAAACCTGGCCGCCGACGTCGCACGTCCGCTGTCCGGGACCAGGCAGAGGCGCGGTGATCCGTCGAGGCGACCCGACTCCTGCGCCGTTCTCCGGAACGGGTCGGTCGCCATATCCACGCTCCGCGATGCGCTCGCGCGGGGCGACGGAGACATCGCTGATGCGATCCCTGCTTCTCGCCACGGCCGCTGCCGTGATCCTGCCACTGCCAGCCCACGCCCAGTCGCCGGAGGAACCGGACGAGGCACTGCCGGAGGTGGTGGTCACCGCCACCCGCCTGCCGGCCATCGTCGCCGACACGCCGGGCGCGCGGGTCATCGACCGTCAGACCATCGACCAGCGCGGCGCTGTGTTCGCCGCCGACGTTCTGACCGACGTGCCCGGATTGTCCGTGGTGCGCTCGGGGGCTTTCGGAGGCGTGGCCCAGGTGCGGGTGCGCGGCGCCGCTCCGGGCAAGACGCTGGTCCTGATCGACGGCGTGCCGGTTAACGATCCGGCCGAGGTCAACGGCGCCTTCGACTTCTCCGGTCTTGAGCTGTCAGACATCGAACGCATCGAGGTGCTGTCTGGGCCGCAGTCGTCGCTGTGGGGCTCAGACGCCATCGGCGGGGTGATCGCCTTCACCACCCGCGAGTTGGACGGACTGGCGGCCGCGGCCGAGGCGGGGTCGTTCGACACGGTCCGGGGCCGGCTGGCGGCCGGGGTCTCGGCCGGGCGCTACGGGTTCGGCGCCTGGGTCTCGCATTTCGACACCGACGGCATTTCCGCCGCCGACGCGGCCGACGGCAATCCGGAGGTCGACGGCTTCACCTCGACCACGGCCGGGGTCCGCGCCCGCTACGCCTTCAGCGGCGCCGTGTCGGTGGACGGTTCGGTGCGCTGGACTGACAGCGACGTCGACCTCGACGGCTACGTGGCGCCGGCCTTCGTTCTCGCCGACACCGACGACACCCAGGCCAGCGAGCAGTGGTCCGCTTTCGGCCGCCTGCGCCTGGACGCCGTCGGCCTGGCGCATCAATTCAGCCTCTCGACCTCGGACATCGCCCGCGAGACCGTTTCGGCCTTTCCATCGGCCTTCGAGGCGGACCGGCAGGCGTATCGCTGGCAGGCCGCCGGCGAGGCGGCGTGGGTCGCCTTCGTGTTCGGCGCCGAGCGGGAGGAGAGCTCGGGCAGCCTCTCCACCGGGCTGACGGAAGACCTGGGAACCACCTCCGCCTTCGGCACGGCCCGGGTTGAGCCCATCGACGGCCTCAGCCTGACCGGCGCCCTGCGTTTCGACGACACCGACTTCGGCTCGAAAACAACCGGCCGTATCTCGGCCGCCTTCGAAGCCGGAGCCGGGATCACTCTGTCGGGAGCCTACGGTACGGGTTTCAAGGCCCCGTCGATCAGCCAGGCGGTGTGCGACTTCTGCTTCTCGGCCCAACCCTTCCCGGTGCTGCGACCCGAGACGGCGACCGGCTACGAAGCCGCCGTCGGCTGGGCCTCGGCAGACGGCCGGATTGAGGGCCGCGCCACCCTCTACCGGCTCGAGGTCGTGGACCAGATCACCTACGTCGTCGATCCGACGACCTTCGACAGCTATTACGTCAACGTGGCCGAGACGGCGACGGACGGGGTCGAGCTGGAGGGTCGCGCCCGGCTCGGCGGCGGTTTCGATCTGAGCCTCGCCTGGGCCTGGACCGACGCCCGCGACGAGACCACCGGAGACCGCCTGCTGCGCGTGCCGGAGCAAGCGGGTTCAGCCACGCTGGGCTGGTCCGGCGAGCGTCTGTCGGCGGCGTTGACGGTGCGCGGCGAGAGTGACCAGGACGACGCGGGCGGGGTGCGCGAGGCCTTCGTGACAGCCAACCTCAACGGTTCTTACGCCCTGACCGATCAGGTCTCGCTAACCGCGCGGATCGAGAACCTGGCGGACGAACGCTACCAGCAGGTGCTCGGCTACGGCGAGCCGGGCCGCTCCGGCTATGTCGGCGTCAGGCTGCGCTACTGACCCGGCGGGCGCCGGCGGCGGCAGCGGTCGCTGGCTCCAGCTGCAGGGCGGCCCAGTCGAGCGCCGGGGTCGAAACATTGGCGGCGGCGACCACGGCGCGCAGTTCGGCGGCGGAGGCGACGCTGGCGATGACGGCGGAGACTTCGGGGAGGCTCATGACATAGGCCAGGGTGGCTTGCATGGGATCGACGCGGGCCTCGGCGAGGCGGCGGCGGATGCGCGACAGGGTGTGAGCGTGCCCGACCATCTCCGGCGGCAGCGGCTCGCCGCTGATGAACAGCAGGCCGTCGGCGAACACGGAGGTCGCGTGAACGTCGACGCCCAACGCCGCCAATTCCGACAGCACGCCGCTGTGCTGCACCCGCTGGTCCAGCAGATTGACCGGCAGTTCGATGACGTCGGGCTGAAATCGCCGCGCCAGCAGGGCGGGGCCGTCCTCGACGGCGGCGCGGAAGCCGATGCGGCGGTAGAGCCCGCGGGCCTTCAACCCCTCCAGGCGGTCCCACAGGGCGCGGCCCTCGGCCCCGGCGAGATCGCCGGCGCAGGAGACCAGAAGCGTGTCGCCGCGGGGCAGGCCGAGGCGCTCCAGCGAGCGGCGCGCCCGCGCCTCGACGCGGTCGACGCCGTCGGTGATCGAGATGGTGCGGACCGTGACCTGAAACGGCGAGGGAAAGGGCCATGCCTGGCCCAGCCGGCGTTCGCCATCGCCGTCCGGCCTCGTGGCCACCAGTGTGACCCCGGCGTCGGCGGCGGTCTGGAGCAGGAAGCGCAGGGCCTCCTCGCGCGCGCCCGCGGGCAGGGGCGCATACGCGCTCGTACGCGTCGGCTCGTGGACCACCGCCACGGCCAGTTTGTCTATCGGAGAGGGCGTGCGATGGGGAATCACCGCCGCACTGTGACGCTCAAAGTTTAAGGCCCCCCTTCCGAGACCTTGACCGAACCTTACCGGCGGAACGCGGTTCTCGCCGCCGTCAGGCCGCCCGCTGCTCCAGGGCGTCCAGTACGCCCCGGCCATACCGGTCCAGTTTTGTCTGACCCACCCCTGGAATATGCGCCAGACGCTCGAGATCGCCGGGTTCGGCGAGAGCGATTTCCAGCAGGGTCTTGTCCTGGAAGATGACGTAAGGCGGCACCCGCTGCTCGGCCGCCCGATCGCGCCGCCAGGCCCGCAGCGTCTCGAAGCGGGCCCGGACGTCAGCGTCCATCGCCTCGAGCGCCGCATTGCGCCCGGTCCGCGTCCGGTCGCGGGTCGCCGCGGCGCGGGCCGGGGCGAGACGCACCTTGATCGTGCGTTCGCCGCGATAGACGCCGCGCACGGCCTCGGGATCGCCGAGCATGACCAGAGGCTTGCCCTCGTTCGGGTTCTCGACCAGCAGACCTTCGAACATGAGGTGGTCGAGCACGTCGCGCCAGGCATGCTGCGCCGTGTCGACGCCGATTCCCCAGGTCGACAGCGCCGTCTCCCACGGCTGGACGTCCTTCGTCCTGCCGAGCAGGTGGTCGATGATGCGGCCGCGCCCGAAGCGCTCGCCCAACCGCTGCACCGCGGCCAGCGCCTTCTGGGCCTGGACGGTGGCGTCGAACTGCGCCGGCGGGTCCTGGCAAAGGTCGCAGACGCCGCACGGGCCAGCGTCGGCTTCGCCGAAATAGCGCCGCACCGCCTGTGGCCGGCAGACCGCGCCGTCCAGCATGGCGAACAGCTGGCGCGCCTTGCGCACCTGCACCGCCTTGACCTCGTCGGCCATCGGCCGGCCCTCGAGCCGACGCAGCGTCCAGGCGATGTCCGAGGGACCGTACAGGGTGACGCCCTCGGCCGGCTCGCCGTCCCGCCCGGCCCGGCCGATCTCCTGCCAATAGGCCTCCAGCGAGCCCGGCGGATCGGCGTGGATGACGAAGCGCACGTCCGCCTTGTCCACCCCCATGCCGAAGGCGATGGTCGCCACCATCACCGCCCCGTCCTCGGCCAGGAACCGCTCCAGCCGCCGATCGCGCTCCCGCGCCTCCATGCCGGCGTGATAGGCGATGGCGTTGGCGCCGGCGTCCCTCAGAGCCTGCGCCACCCGTTCGCAGCCCTCGCGCGATCCGCAATAGACCACGCCCGACTTGCCCGGCCGCTGGCGGACCAGCTCGATCACCGCGGCGTCGGTCCTGGCCCGCGAGCCGTTTTCCTTGCGCACCGCCGACAGCTGCAGGTTCGGCCGCGCGAAACTGTCGACCACCACCCGCGCCTCGCCCAGCCGCAGCGAGCGGACGATGTCGTCCCGGGTGCGGGCGTCGGCCGTGGCGGTGACGGCGATCCGGGGCACGCCCGGAAACAGCTCGGCCAGGCGACCCAGCGTGCGGTAGTCCGGGCGGAAGTCATGTCCCCATTGCGAGACGCAGTGCGCCTCGTCGATGGCGATCAGCGACAGCGGAAGGTCGTGCAGCCGGTCGATCAGATGAGGCTGGGACAGTCCCTCAGGCGAGACATAGAGCAGGTCCAGCTCGCCCGCCCGCGCCGCCCGCCAGATCTCCGACCGGTCGTCCAGCGACACGCCGGAATCGAGCCGCGCCGCCGCCACCCCCTGCTGTTTCAGCGCCTCGACCTGATCGGTCATGAGGGCGATCAGCGGCGACACCACCAGCCCGAGCCCCGACCGCAGAATGGCGGGGATCTGATAACAGACGCTCTTGCCGCCGCCGGTCGGCAGCACGGCCAGCACGTCGCGTCCCGCCAGCACCTCGGCCACCACCTCGGCCTGGCGCCCCCGGAAGTCGGGGTGGCCCCAGACCCGCTCCAGCGTCGCCCGCGCGTCGGCCAGCGACGGCGAGGCGGAGATCGGAAGTGAATCGGCGGGCATCGCCGCCTTGTGCCTCATTTGTTCCCGCCTGTGAACGGGTGTCCGACACGGGCCGGAACCCGTAGGGAATTCGGCTACGGTTCGGCGAAGACTTCGACGACGCGCCCCGGGGACTTCGACGACTTTGACGACCGGGCGGTCAGCGCGGCTCGACCGTGACCCCGGCGCGGATGGAATTGGCGATGTAGCAGGCCTCGTGGGCGCGATGGTGCAGGTCCTCGATCGCCACTGCGTCGGGCCGCGCCTCCCCCGAGAAGACGACCTCGGGCCGCAGGGTCACCGAGGTGATCGACATCTTCCCCCGATCGTCCCGTCCCAAGAGGCCCACCGCGTCGTCGCGGTAGCGGTCCACGACCAGGCCCGCCTTCGCCGCATAGCCGAGGAAGAACAGCATATGGCAGCTGGACACGGCGGCGACCAGCGCCTCTTCCGGGTCGACCGCCGCCGGGTCGGACATCGGGATCGGCACGCTGGATGGAGCCGAGGAGCCCCGCACGACCGCCCCGCCGTCGAACCGCCAGTCGTGGGCGCGGGTGTATTTGTTGTCGGCGAAGGCCTGTCCCTCCCGACGCCATTCGACGCTCGCCAGGTGTTCGCTCATGAATGCTCCTCCGTCGCCCCGTTCGTCGTGATGACTGAACCGTGTAGCTCCGGCGGCCGTC
>DASRXE010000278.1:0-4863 GCA_035654315.1 Brevundimonas sp. | reverse complement strand
ACCACCTGCGGCGTCGCCATCGCGCGGACCTCGCCCAGCGGCGGCGGGGCCATCCGCTCGCCCTCCGGCAGCAACTCGTTCGGCGGCAGGATAGCCGGCGGCACGGTCACGAAGGTCGGAACCGGGGCGGGATTGCGCCAGCTGTCCTCGGGTACGCCCTCGGGCCGCGCGCTCTCGTCCTGATAGCGCACCGACACCCGCGCCTGATCGTCCAGATACGTCCGCGCCACCCGCTGCACATCGGCCGCCGTCACCGCCTGGATCGCGGCCAGATTCTCGTCCGGCGCCTTCGGATCGTTTTCGCTGACGATCGCGCGGCCGAGGATGAAGGCCCGGCCGGAAGCGGTCTCGCGCTGACGCAGCTCGCTGGCGACGATCTCGGTCTTGGCCTCCGCCAGCTCGGCCCCGGTCACCGGCTCGTCGCGGATCCTCGCCAGTTCGGCGTCCAGCGCCGCCTCGACGTCCGCGATGGCCTTGCCCTCGGCGACGATGGCGGTGGCGACGATCGATCCGTCCTCCTCCATGGCGTCGACGCCGATGTCGGCGCCGGCGGCCAGCTGGCTGCGATAGACCAGCGCCTGGTGCAGCCGCGAGCTCTCCCCGCGTGACAGGATGGCCGACATCACCTCCAGCGCCGCCGCGTCCGGATGCGACGCCGGCACGCCCGGATAGATGACCCCCACCGCCGGCAGCGGCACGTTCGGCGCATAGGCCTCGACCAGACGCGGCTGGGTGCGCGGCGTCTCCACCGGCCGCTCCAGCACCGGCACGGGCCGGTCGAGATTGCGGATGTCGCCGAAATACTGGTCGACCCAGCGGTCCAGCTGGGCCGGATCGAAATTGCCCGACACGATCATCGTCGCCGTGGCCGGGCGGTAGTAGGCCTCATGGAAGGCCCGCGCATCCTCGATCCGCGCCGAGTCCAGCTCCTCGATCGAGCCGATCACGCTGCGCCGGTAGATGCTTTCGTCGAAGGCGTTGTCGCCGATCACGAACCGCCCGAAGCGACCGTAGGGCGGCGCCAGCACGCGCTGGCGCAGCTCTTCCTTGACGATGGAGCGCTCGGCGTCGAACACCGCCTGATCGACCACCGGTCGCGCCATCCGCTCGGCGTGGGTCCACAGCATCGTCTCCAGATACTGCGGCGGCACCGTCTCGTAGTAGTTGGTGAAGTCCTGCCCGGTCGAGGCGTTGCGGCTGCCGCCGGCGTTCTCGACCATGGTCGAGATATGGCCGTAGGGCAGGTTGACCGTCTTGCGGCTGAGGATGTGCTCGAACAGATGGGCGAAACCGCTGCGCCCCTGCGGGTCGTCCTTGCCGCCGACGTCGTACCACAGCGTCACCGTCACCGTGCCCGCCGTCGCATCCGGCATGGCGTAGACGTCCAGCCCGTTGGCCAGTTCGCGATGGGTGTATTCCAGCGGCGGCACGCTGATCGGCGCGGTCTGAGCGAGGGCGGGAGAAGACAGGGCCAGCAGCGAGGCCCCCAGAAGCGCGGCGGTGCGGATCATGTCGGCGGTCCCCGGGTCAACGTCAGTACAGGACCGCGACCCTGCCAGCCGCCTTCCCGCCTCCCAAGTTACGACGCCGTAATGATCGCCCAAGCGAAATCGGAGATTTCGCTCAGGCATCATGAGAGAGACTGATTCACGGCATCAGCGGAATCGCGCAGCGATTCCCCCTTGACCGATCAGGCTCTCGACTTCGGCCCGCGTCGGCAAGGAGGGCTGCGCCCCCGGCCGTGTCGCCGCCAGGGCCCCCGCCGCGCAGGCGAACGTCAGCGCCGCCTCGGGCGCCATCCCCTCCAGCAGGGCCACGCAGATCGCCCCCACAAAGGCGTCCCCGGCTCCGGTCGCGTCCACCGCCGTCACCTTCGGCGGAGCGGCGCGCGCGATCCCGGCCCCGCGCTGGTGCATCACCGCCCCCTTAGCCCCCAGCGTCGTCACCACCCGGCCGCCGCCCTGGTGCAGCGCCTCGCCGTAGAAAGCCGACTCGGTCTCGTTGACCACGATCAGGTCGGCCCGGCGCAGCAGCTGGTCCGACACGGGCTGGGCGGGGGCCAGGTTGACGCAGACAAAGTCCGTGGCCCGTCCCACCGCCGCCTCGACAACGTCCAGCGGCAGTTCCAGCTGCAGGATCAGCGGCCCCTCGATCCGCGCCGGCAGCTGCCCGGGCGTCACCCGGTGATTGGCCCCCGCGGCCACCACGATCTGGTTCTCGCCCGACGGATCGACCGCGATCAACGCCACCCCCGTCGGCGCCCCGGCGTCCGTTTCGACTCCGGACAGCTCAACCCCGCCCGCCGCCAGCAGCGCCGTCGCCTCGTCCGCCATGGCGTCATCCCCGACCCGCCCGACCAGACACACCTCGGCCCCCAGCCTCTGCGCCGCCAGGGCCTGGTTGGCCCCCTTGCCGCCCGGATGCCGCGCCAGCGTCGCCCCCGTCACCGTCTCGCCCGCCCGCGGCAGCTGCGGCGCCGACGCGACCAGGTCGAGATTGATCGAACCGACGACGGTGATTCTCATGACCGGTCTCCTCCCCCGCAGGGGGAGGGGGCCCGCGAAGCGGTGGAGGGGGCCTGCCTCACGCGCATTTCTCCCCGATGAGCCGGAACACCCCGTCCGCATCCGCCGCCGTCGCCCAGCGGTGCGGCAGCGTCCCCGCCACCGCCTCGCGGAACTCCACCGCCGTATGCCCCCGCGTCAGCTCGCTCTCCGTCTCCACCCGCACGCGGCACCGCGCCAGTTCGAAGAGATCCGGTTTCAACAGCCACGCCACCGGACACGGATCATGCACCGGCGGCGCGTCCCAGCCGACGATCTCGCGCTCGATCCGCTGCGAGAACCGCATCATCGACGCCGCTGCGTCCGCCCTGGCTGTCCCGATCGCCTCCAGCGCCGCGATCCGCGCCTCCGTCGCCCGCACCTGGTGCGTCGCGTCCAGCCCGAACAGCACCACGTCGCAGCCGCTAGCCAACACCTCGGCCGCCGCCTCCGGATCGGCCCAGATGTTGAATTCCGCCGAAGCCGTGATGTTGCCGCCCTCGGACCGGGCCCCGCCCATCACCGCCACCGGCCCCAGCCGGCCCGCCAAGCCCGGTTCCCGCCGCAGCGCCAGCGCCAGATTGGTCAGCGGCCCCATCACCGCCAGCGCCACGGCCTTGGCCGGCCGCCGCATCACCAGCTCGACGATCGCGTCCGCCGCATGACCCTCCGCACACGGAGCCTCCGGCTCGAACGGCGCCATGTCGCCCAGCCCCTCGGCCCCGTGGAACTCGCCGGCCCCGGCCGGCTCGCGCCGCAGCGGCCGGTCCGCGCCCACGAACACCGGCACGTCCTCGCGCCCGGCGATCTGGCGCAGCATCCGGGCATTCCGCGCCGTCTTCTCCACCGGCACGTTTCCGCCTACGGCGGTGATGGCCAGCAGCTCCAGCTCGCCCGCCCCGAAGGCCAGCATCAATCCCACGGCGTCGTCCACGCCGGGGTCGCAATCGATGATGAGAGACTGTCTGTTCACCCGGCATCACTGCCGCGCGCCGCGCCCGCCCGCAAGCGTCACCCGGCCTGCGCGGGCGCATGCGCCGTCAGCTGGATCTCGACGATCCCGCCGGTGCCCAGCAGCCCCGTCGTCCCCACCGCCGTCCACGCCGGCCTCGGCCCCTGCGAGAACTCGCGCCACACCCGCGAGATCACCTCGATCTGCTCGTCCTTCGTGCCCGCGAAGTCCGGCCCCTCCCAGACGTGGAAGCTGTTGATCATCGCCACGTCATCCATGTTCGCCCCGGCTGCCCGCAGCGTCCGGTTCAGACTGGTCAGGGTGCGCCGCACCTGGGCCTCGAAGGCCGCGACGTCGGTTCCCTCGCCCTCGCCCCGGAACACGATGGCGCCCGAGACATACAGCGTATCCCCCGCCCGCCGCGCCGGCGCATAGCCGACCTGGTCATGGGCGTACTGCCCGCCCTGCGACGGAATGATCACCTCACCCCCCGAACTCGGCAACTTCAGCGGAAACGTCGGCGTCTCCTGGGCCAGTGCGGCTCCAGGCAGCACGGCCAGGATCAGGGCGGCGGCGAAAGAACGCATCGCGGGTCTCCGGTTCCAGCCGTATTCCTGCCCCTCTCCGCCGTCCCGCTCAAGCCCGCTTACCGGCACGCCTTCACGCACGCCGCCGCCAGCACCTCGGCCGAGTCCACCAGCGGAACCGACACGTCCTGCGGCCCCAGCAGCAGCGGCACCTCGGTGCAGCCGGCGATGACCACCTCGGCCCCGGCCCCGACCAGCGCCGCCGCCAGCCGCCGCATCTCGGCCCGCGGCGCCTCGCCGACATCGCCCGCCTTGACCGCATTGATGCAGGCCATGATCGCCTGCCGGTCCGCCCCGGTCAGCCGCACGATCTTCGCCCCCCTGGCCTGCAGGGCGCGGGTGTACAGGGCCTCGCCGCCGGGGGTGGCCAGCACCCCGATCTTCCTCGCCCCGCCGGCCGCCGCGGCCTCCGCCGTCTCGGCGATCATGTCGATGAAGGGCAGGCCGACCTTGCGGATGGTGGTGGTCAGGGCGTGCGCCGTGTTGCAGGGCATGGCCAGCACCTGGGCCCCGGCGTCGCGCAGGCGCATCGCCATCCGCCCCAGCATGGCCTCGGCCGCGTCCGGCGCGCGCTGGCGATCCGGCACCTGCGGATTGATGTCGGCCAGAATGCGGATGTGATCCGCGTCGCGCTCCGCCGGCGTCAGCGCCTGCACCCGCGCCAGGAACGCCACCGTCGCCGCCGGCCCCATGCCACCCAGCACGCCCAATACCTTGCCCATCTCGCCTCCGCTCCCGATCGGCGCCTTGCCAACCGGACTTTCAGCCGCCCTTATGCGCC
>DASRXE010000277.1:0-13934 GCA_035654315.1 Brevundimonas sp. | reverse complement strand
GACCACGCGCGGGTGTTCGGTGAACAGGTCGTCGAGCCCGGAGAAGTCGCCGTCCATGCGGGCTTCGCTGTACCAGGCGCTGTTGCCCCGGTTGTGGTAGAGGGCGAGGTCGTTGAGCCAGGCCGGGACCTTGACCGTCTCCTCGCCGTCCGGAGCGTAGGGCGTATAGGCGAAGTCGGCGCGGGTCAGGGTCGAGAAGTCGCTGCCGGGCACGCCGGTGAAGCCGGGGTTGATCGGCTCGCCGTCCAGTCCGCCGCGGCGCTGGTACGGATAGTCGCCCTTCCAGCGGTAGCCGCAGTTGTTGTCGGGGCACTCGCGATACCGAATGACGTCGGCCGTGTGGTTGATGACGATGTCGAGGTAGACCTTCATGCCGCGGGCGTGGGCGGCGTCGACGAGGGCGCGGAAGTCGTCATTGGTCCCGAAATGCGGATCAACCCGGGTGAAGTCGGTGATCCAGTAGCCGTGGTAGGCGGCGCTCTCCTGACCGGGAGGGCCCTGGACCCATTTGTTGACGAACGGGGGGGCGATCCACAGGGCGGTGGCGCCGAGACCCTGGATATAGTCCAGCCGTTCCGTCAGGCCGCGCAGGTCGCCGCCGTGGTAGAATCCGGGGTCGGTCGGGTCGTAGCCGGTGGCGAGGCGGTCGCCCGTCGCGCCGCCGCGGTCGTTGCCCGGATCGCCATTGGCGAAGCGGTCGGGCAGCAGGAAATAGATCACCTCGTCTTCGGCCGGACGGTCGCGGACGCCGCCGTCCTGGTAGGCCGGTCCGGCGAGGGCCGGCGCGGCCCAGAGCGCGGTCAGGGCGGCGCACAGGGCCGCCGCGCATGTTCGATTCCTCCGCCGTGCGTGTCCCGCCATCGTCTCCATCCTTTGAGAAGCACCCGCGGGCCCCGTCGCCCACCACTCATTTTGCAAGATTTTGCAGCGGAGATGGCCCATGTCAACCGGGTCGAATGCAAGGGCCAAATTGCGGCGCTGCAGGGAAATCTCCCTTGTGCAGTGCAAAAAGGGCCCGCCCGTCCGTCACAATTTCGCCACGTCTGAACCGTCGCCGCTGAGAGGACGCTTGCATCCTTTCCATAAGTTTGCATTACTTTGCGTAACACCGGACGCTTCGACAGAAATGCGACGGCTCTAGGGAGAATGAGATGCGAACCCAAATCACTCGCCGTACCCGTCTGCTCGGGGGCGCCGCCCTCGGCGCCGTCGCCGCCTTGGCCTTCACCGGAGCCGCTTCGGCGCAGGATGCGCCGCAGGACGAGACGACCCAGGTCGAGGAGGTGATCGTCACCGGCATCCGCGGCTCGATCGAGAGCTCGATCGCCGCCAAGCGCAATAACAGTTCAATCGTCGAGGTCGTGACCGCCGAGGACATCGGCAAGTTGCCGGACATGTCGATCGCCGAATCGCTGGCGCGTCTGCCGGGTCTGGCGGCGCAGCGCCAGGACGGCCGGGCGCAGGTCATCACCATCCGGGGTCTTGGCCCGGACTTCACCACCGCCCTGCTCAACGGCCGTGAGCAGGTGACCACCGGCGACAACCGCGGCGTCGAGTTCGACCAGTATCCGTCCGAAGCCCTGGCCAGCGTGGTCGTGTACAAGACTCCCGATGGATCCCTGATCGGCCAGGGCCTGGCCGGCACCGTCGATCTGCGCACCATCCGCCCGCTCGAACACGGTCGCCGGACGATCGCGCTGAACGCCCGCTATGAGTGGAACGATATCGGCGCCCTGAACGAGGGCACCTCCGACCACGGCCAGCGCTTCACCATCTCGTTCATCGACCAGTTCGCCGACGACACCATCGGGCTTGCGCTGGGCTACGCGCATATGTCGTCGCCCTACCAGGCCGAGCGCTATGAGGCCTGGGGCTACGCTGACGCGGGCGGCGGCAATATCGTGGTGGGCGGCTCCAAGCCGTTCATCATGTCGTCGGAGCTGCAGCGCGATGGCTTCTTCGGCACCCTGGAGTTCCGTCCCAACGATCGCATTCACTCCACCGTGGACGCCTTCTACTCCGAGTTCGACAACACCCAGGTGGTGCGCGGCGTCGAACTGCCCCTGTTGTGGGGCGGCTCGCCGCTGTCGAACGCGACGGTCGAGGACGGCCTCGTCGTCGCCGGCACCTATTCCAATGTGCGGGCGATCGGCCGCGGCGACATCACCTCCCGCAATTCCAAGCTGACCTCCGTCGGGTGGAACACCGAGGTCGTGCTGAGCGACCGCTGGAGGCTCGAAACCGACCTCAGCTACTCCAAGGTCGATCGCACCGACCAGATTCTGGAAACCTACTGGGGCACGGGCCGTAACGGCACGGGACCGACGGCCACGGTCGACTTCGTCATGGGCGACGACGGCGTGCCGCAGTTCACGCCCAGCCTCGACTATGCCGATTCCACCCAGATGCTGCTCACTGCGCCGCAGGGCTGGGGCGGCGACGTCGTTCCGGGCGGTCAGGACGGCTATCTGAACAAGCCGACGATCCTGGACGAGTTGCAGGCTGCGCGGGTCACCCTGCACGGCGAGCTGGACATGCCGGCCTTCAGCGGCGTCGATCTGGGCCTCTACTTCTCGACGCGCGAGAAGGAGATGATCGCGGACGAATGGTACCTGTCCATTCCGGGGGGCGGGGCCGTTCCCGTGCCGGCCGAATTCCTGCTGGCGCCGACCTCCCTGTCCTACGCCGGGATCGACGGCATCCTCAGCTATGACACCCAGGGACTGCTCGACAGCGGCTTCTATGACCTGGTGCGCAACCCCTACGGAGACGTTCAGCGGAAGAACTGGACCGTCCAGGAGGACGTGGCGATCGCTCACATCAAGGTCGATGTGGACGCCATGACGGGGAGCATCCCGGTCACCGGCAACCTGGGCATGCAGGTGGTCTACACCGATCAGTATTCGACCGGTTATGCGGCGACCGGCAGCGGCCCGACGCTGCAGTACATCCCCATCGACGGCGGCGTCTCCTATACCGAGCTGCTGCCCAGCATGAACCTGATCTTCGAGCTGAACGACGACCTGTATCTGCGCACGGCGCTGGCCCGCACCATGGCGCGGCCGCGCATGGACCAGATGCAGGCCGGCCGGGGCTTTGGCTTCAATCCGACGCTGAACATTCCCGGGGCGACGATCAGCACCTCGCCCTGGAGCGGCGGCGGCGGCAACCCTGAGCTTCGTCCGTGGATCGCCAAGGTCGCGGACATCTCGCTCGAGCGTTACTTCGGGCGTACGGGCTATGTCTCTCTGGCCGCCTTCTATCGCCACCTCGACACCTTCGTTTACGACCAGCAGCTTCCCATGGATTTCACCGGCTTTCCGGTGCCCCCGGGCGAGACGCCCGTCATCAATGAGGGGCTCTACAACTCGCCCCAGAACGGAGAGGGCGGGAACATGTGGGGCGTCGAGTTCGCGGCCTCCGTGCCGTTCGACCTGTTCCACCCGGCCATGGAAGGCTTCGGCGCCCAGCTCAGCATCTCGCAGAACCAGAGCGAGATCGAACGTCCGGGCACCGGCGAGCGGACCGCCATTCCCGGCCTGTCCGAGACCGTCGGCAATCTGACGCTCTACTATGAGCGCCATGGGTTCCAGAGCCGCATCAGCGCGCGCCACCGTTCGGACTTCCTCGGCGAGATGTCGGGCTTCGCCAACGGACGTACGCTTCGCCAGGTGGCCGAGGAAACCATCCTGGACGCGCAGGTGGGCTACGAGTTCAAGTCCGGGCCGGCCGAGGGCCTGTCGCTGCTCGCCCAGGTCAACAACCTGACCGACGAACCGTTCTACACCTTCGAGAACGGCGACGAGCGGCGGGTCATCAACCACCAGCGCTACGGCCGGACCTTCATGGTCGGCCTCAACTACCGCTACTGATCGGCCCGACTGGTCGGCGAGACTGGGCCGTCCCGGGCCACCGGGACGGTCTTTTCGCGTCGCGAGGCCCCCGATTCGGCCACTTTTGGTTACGGCGCCGGTAAAACGGCTGGACGCGGCCGTTTGACGGTGAAACCAGTTGCAGCAAGCGCCGCGCGCATCGGACGCGCGGCGATCCGGGGAGAGAGATGACCGATACGCAAGCGCCGGCGCGCCAGGGCACGACCCTGGCCTTCGCCTATGTGACCACCCTGTTCTTCGCCTGGGGCTTCGCCACCTCGCTGATCGACCCGCTGATCGCGGCGGTGAAGGGGGTGTTCGACCTCAGCTACACCGAGGCCTTCCTGACCCAGTTCGCCTGGTTCACGGCCTATGGACTGGTGTCGCTGCCGGCCGCCGCGGTCCTGGCCCGGCTGGGCTATGCCCGGTCGGTGGTTTCGGCGCTGGTGGTCATGGTCCTGGGCGCGCTGATCGTTCCGCTGGCCACGATGGCCGACTTCTATCCCGGCGTGCTGGTGGCCCTGTTCGTGATCGCCGCCGGCATCACCCTGCTCCAGGTCGCGGCCAATCCTCTGGTCGCCTCGCTCGGATCGAGCCGCAGCTCCCACTTCCGACTGGTGTTCTCCCAGGCCTTCAACTCGCTCGGCACGGTCCTCGGCCCGCTTCTGGGCGCCACCGTCATGCTTTCGGGCGGCATCTTCGCGGCGGGCGGGATCACGGAACTGGCCTCGATGGAAGCGTCGGTGCTGATCCTCGTCGGGGTGGCCGGCGGCGCCATTGCCGGCGCCGTGGTCGGTACGATCCGACGGGACATGAAGGGCTGGCTGCCGGTCGGCGCGGCGATCGGCCTGGCCGTCGGCTGGCTCATCTTCCTCTACACCTACGTCAATGGCATGGCTCCCGCCGTCATTCCTCCGGCGGCCGACTTCGTTGTGGACTGGAGCAAGCTGCTGAACTTCACCGCGCCGGTGGAGGCCACCCAGGCGGCCGTGCTCGACCCGGCGCAGCGCGCCGAGACCCTGCGCAACATCGACTTCGTTTTCATCGCCCTGGCGGTGTTCTTCGCCGCTCTCGCCCTGTTCATCTGGACCGTCCGCTCGAAGCTGACGGCCGCCAGCAGCACGGCCGACTCGGTCGGTTCGCCGCTCAAGGCGCTCAACTCCCGCTGGGCGCTGTTCGGCGCGCTGGCCATCTTCCTCTACGTCGGCTCCGAGGTGACCATCGGCAGCATGATGACCAACTTCCTGGCCTCGCCCGGAGCGCTGGGTCTGCCGGAGGTCGACGCCGGACGGCTGGTGGCGCTGTATTGGGCCGGGGCCCTCGCCGGTCGCTTCGCCGGCAGCGCTCTGCTGACCCGGGTCCCGGCAGGCGTCCTGTTGTCGGTCTGCACGGTGGCCGCCGCCGGGCTGTGCCTGTGGGTGACGCAGAGCACCGGCGCCGACGCGGCGTTCGCCGCCCTTCTGGTCGGCCTGTTCAACTCGATCATGTTCCCGGCCATCTTCACCCTGACCCTGGAACGCTCGTCAGCGCCGACATCCGCGACGTCGGGCTTGCTGTGCATGGCCATCATCGGGGGCGCGATCCTGCCGCTCGTCGGGGCCCGTCTGAGCGATGCCTCGGGCGGCAATCTGAACGTCGGCTTCTTCGTTCCGCTGATCGGCTACGTCATCCTGACTGTTTTCGCGGTGGCCGCGGCGCGCACGCGCGCGCGGGGCGGCGACGCGGTGGCGGCTCCGGCGTCGCACTGAGCGGCGTCGCCTGAACCCGGGTAAGGGCCGTCGGGGCATCTCCGGCGGCCCTTGCGCGTTTCGGGGGCTTCGCCATCATCGGGGCGGATCGGCAAGGAGCCTGACAATATGCGCGCATGGGTGCTGGGCGTCTTTCTGGCCCTGATCGCCGGCCAGGCCTGGGCCGAAGTGACGGTGACCTTCTACGCCCATCCCGGCGCGCGGGTGCGGGACGGCTACCTGCTGTTCCCCCACGCCTATGTGCACGCCGAAGGCACGGTGGACGCCACGGGCGAGGCGGTGGACTGGTCGGCGGGCTTCACGGCGAAAAGCCCGGGACCGCACCTGCTGTTCTTGCGCGGCGGCGGGGTCGTGGAGGAGCCGGACGCCCGCTATGTGAACGAGGGCAAGCCCTATCTCGAACTGACCGTCGACGACGCCACCTGGTACGCGCTCAAGGAGCGGGCCGAGTGGTGGAACAGCCCCGAGGGCTCGGTCTACGACCTGAGGCGGCGCAACTGCATCACCTTCATCGCCGACCTGGCGCGTGTGGTCGGGCTGCGGACGGCGCCGGAGCCGTCGATGAAGCCTGGAACCTTCCTCGAGGCGACGGCGGCGTTGAACCCCCAGGCCGTGTGGCGCGAGGCGCCGCCGACTCCCGTCGAGCCCCCGCCCCCCGTGATCGTCGTGGCTCCGGCCCCCGTCGCCGCAGATCCTGGAATCTAGTCCGCGGACCACATGTCGTTGGCCTTCAGCCAGGCCTCGTGGTCGGGCAGGTCCTTCACGACGCGGGCAAGGACATCGGAGATGTTGCGAAAGCGGGCCGCGGACCGCTCGTGCTGCTGATACTCGTAGAGCGGATTGAACGTCCGGGGCTGGATGCCCTGGCCGTACATCACCGCCAGCCACGAGCCCTGGCTGAAATATTCGTCAGCGCCGACCTGGTAGAGCAGGGCGCGGTCGCGGAACACCTCCACCCGCTCGGCCAGGCTGTCCGGGATCGGCATGGTCGCGACCTGTCGCCAGAACGGCGTGTCGTCGCGCTGGGTCGCGTGGTAATGCAGGATGACGAAGTCGCGGATCAGCTCGACCTCGCGCCCCAGCCGGCGGTTGTAGGCGGCGATGTTGACGGGGCTGAACGCCCGGTCCGGGAAATGCTGCAGCAGACGCGTGATGCCGGACTGGACCAGGTGAATGCTGGTCGACTCGAGCGGCTCGATGAAGCCGCTGGACAGGCCGAGGCTGACGACGTTGCGGTCCCAGAAGGCCTTGCGTCGACCGGTGACGAACCGCAGCGTACGCGGCTCGGCCAGCGGCTCTCCCTCCAGATGGGCCAGCAGGGTCTGGCGCGCGGCGTCGTCCGAGATGTGGTCCGAGCAGTAGACGTAGCCGTTGCCGGTGCGATGCTGCAGGGCGATTCGCCACTGCCAGCCGGCTTCACGCGCCGTGGAGAGCGTGTAGGGCGGGGCGGGGCCGACCTTGGCGCAGGGCGCGGCGACGGCGCGGTCGACCGGCAACCAGTGCGACCAGTCCTCGTAGCCCGCCTTCAGCGCGCCCTCGATCAGCAGGCCCCGGAAGCCGGTGCAGTCGATGTAGAGGTCCGCCGACAGGCTCCGCCCGCCCTCCAGGGTGATGCCGTCCACGAAGCCGTCGTCCGGCCGCTGGACGACCCCCACCACCTTGCCCTCGGTCCGCCGGACGCCGCGGCCCTCGCACACCTTGCGCAGGTATCTTGCGTAGAGGCCGGCGTCGAAATGATAGGCGGTGAACAGGCCGTTGCGGGGCGACCGGGGATCGGGGTCGCGCGGCCCGACCTTTCCGGCCTCGGCGGCGCGCCAGCAGATGGAATAGTCGCCGAGGGGACCGACCGCTCCTTTCGACTGGAGCGCGAAGAAGGTCTGCTGGAAATCGCCGAGGGTGGGGCCGGGACCGAAGGTGCCGAACGGATGGATGTATCGGGCGCCCAGGCGGCCCCAGTCCTGGAAGGCGATGGCCACCTTCAGCGTGGCCCTGGTCTCACGCATGAACTCGGCCTCGTCGAGGCCGATCATGGCGTTGAAGTCGCGAATGGGCGGCACCGTGGCCTCGCCGACCCCGACGATGCCGATCTCCTCGGATTCCACCAGGCTTATGTCGACGTGCGGCCCAAGGGTCCGCTGCAGGGCTGCGGCCGCCATCCAGCCGGCCGTGCCTCCGCCCACGATCAGGATGCTGCGGATCGGCTCAGGCAAGGCGGGTCCCTTGTGTTGATGGTCGCCCGGGCAAAGGCGTGAGCTGAAACCGAACCTATACCGTGGGCTGATCGCGGCAAAATGATTGCGTGTTCCGATTGACCCGCCCTAGGGTTGCTTATCGGGGCGTGGATTGAGGTGAGGGCTGTGGGTAATCGTCGGGTAGGGTCGATCTCGGGAATGGTGCTGCTCGCCGCGCTGGCGATGCCGCTCGCCGCTTGCGGCGGTGGAGGCGGTGGCGGCGGCGGCGGCGTGGTCACGCCGGTTCCTCCGCCTCCCCCTCCGCCCCCTCCTCCTCCGCCTCCTCCTCCTCCTCCCCCGCCGCCGCCGCCGCCGCCTCCGGCGCCGCCGCCGACCCCCACGTCGACGGAGTATCTGCGCAACTACGGGGTGGTGAATTCCGGCGCGATCACGGCTTGGGACGCCGGCGCGACCGGCGCCGGGATCAACGTCGGCGTGATCGACTCGGGCATTGATTTCGACCAGGCCGATCTCGCCGGGCGCATCTCGACCACCCTGTCGACGGACGTGGTGGTCGGCCGCAATGTGCCGACGGGGACCGTCGGGCCCAATGGCGAGCCGGCCCACGGCACCCTGGTCTCGGGCATTATCGCCTCAAACTTCAACGGCTTCGGCACTATCGGCACGGCCTATGAATCGACCATCGTGTCGATCCGGACGGATCGAAGCGACTGCCAGGATCCCGATGACGATGTCTGCTTCCACGCGTCCGACCTGATCCGTGCGATCGACTACGCCATCGCCAACGACCTGCCGATCGTGAACATGTCACTGGGCGGGGAGGAGCTCGGACCGCAGTTCGTCGCGGCCCTCGAACGCGCCGTCAACGCCGGCATCGTCTTCACCATCGCGGCGGGGAACGCCGGCGAGGAGGCCACGGGCGGCAATCCCGAATGGCCCGCGCGCTACGCGACCGATCCGCGGTTCGCGGGCCATATCATCGCGGTGGGCGCGCATGACGCCAACAGCGTGCTCGCTTCATTCTCGAACCGGGCCGGAGTGGCCGCCGCTCACTATATCAGCGCCCCGGGCGAGGACGTCATCACCGGCTGCGACAGTTCGAGCTGCTGGCGGATCAACGGGACATCGTTCTCGGCGCCGGCCGTCGCGGGCGCGCTGGCGCTCCTGCTCGACGCCTTCCCGAACCTGACCGGCGAAGAGGCCGTGGAGATATTGCTGACGACGGCGCGCGAAGCGGGGGATCCGGGCGTGGACGCCGTCTACGGCCGGGGTCTGCTCGACATCGCCCAGGCCTTCCAGCCGATCGGCTCGACCAGCGTGCCGATGGGATCGGGCTCCACCCTGTCTGTCGTCACCGAGAGGTTCGCCTATTCCGGCGCCGCCTTCGGCGACGCCCTGCGCAACACGCCGGGACTGCAAACGGTGGGACACGACTCGTTCGACCGCCTGTTCCGGGTGGACCTCGCGGCGGCCTATGGGCAGGCGCCGCGCGGGGACCGCAACCGCATGCCGCAGCTGGAGCGCCAGCAGGCGACCCTGACGGTCGATGCGCCGATCGGGGGGCAGTTGTCCCTGACCAGCAGCACGGCTGTCGATGACAGCGCCTACGACCCCGCCGCGCTCTCCAACGCGATGACGCCATGGCTGGATGACCGGCGGCGCGAGGACGTGATGGTTCAGTTCTCCACCGATCACGGCGCGGTGGCGGTGTGGCAGGGCCGGAACGGAGCCCGGTCGCCGTTCGAACTCGGCGCCGGCGACAGTTTCGCCTCGCTGGCCCAGGTGGATCGGGCCTGGCTCGGAGCGACGAAGATCGGCGCCCTGACCTTCACCGCCGACGCCGGCGCGGGGGATCGGGCGATGCCGTTCCAGACGGCCGAGGAGGAGGTGTCGCGCTACACCCGTTTCGCCATGAAATGGGAAGCCTCGCCCACGGCCCAGCTGACGTTTGCGGGCGGAAGCCTGGAGGAGCGGATGGGGCCGCTGGGCGCCTATGTGCCGCTTGGCTCCGGGTTCGAGATGCCAAGCGACAGCCGGTTCGCCGGCGTGTCGGGCCAGTTCGACCTCGGTTCCGGCGTGTGGCTGGATGCGGAGATGGGCTGGGCGCGGACCGATCTGGCCGGGCAGTTCCTGAGCCTGTCCGAACAGGCGGTGAGCTCCAGCTGGCGACTGGGTCTGACCTCTGTCTGCGAACAGCTGGGCTTCGGCTGCCGGTCGCTGACGTGGTCGATCTCGCAGCCCCTGCGTGTGGAAAGCGGTGAGTTCAGCGCCTGGCTGGCTGATGCGCCGCTGGACTACTTCGATCCTCTGAGCTTCTCGGAGCGCCGGTTCTCGGCGAGCCCGACGGGACGCCAGATCGACCTGGCGCTGGGCAGCGTTCATGAGCTTCCGGACGGGTCCCATCTGAACCTTCGCGCCGTCGTGACGCGTGATGATCGTCATGTCCGCACGGCGGCTCCGGCTGTCGGGCTCATGGGGCAATGGCGGACGACCTTCTAGGTCGCGCCGCCGCCCGCCCGCTGGCGCTCGCCTGCCCCAGGGGCTAGACCGAGCCCTTCGGACACGTGGGGCGCGCTATGGTAGTATTTCCGGTCATCCTCTGCGGCGGGGCGGGGACGCGCCTTTGGCCGGCCTCCCGTCCCAGCAGCCCCAAGCAATTTCTCGACCTCGTCGGCGAGCGGTCGCTGTTCCAGGAGACTGCCCGGCGGGTCGCCCCGCTGACCGAGGGGGGAGGGCGGCTCATCGTCGTCGCCGGCGAGAGCCACAGGGACTCCATCGTCCAGCAGTTGGCCGCGCTATCGTTGAAAGCCACGATCCTGCTGGAGCCGGAAGGCCGGGATTCAGCGGCGGCCATGGCGGCGGCCGCCGTGTGGATCAGCCGTCAAGCGAACGAGGGCATCGCCCTGTTCGTCGCGTCCGACCATCACATCCCCGATGCGGAAGCGTTCAGGCGTTCGGTCATGGCAGGCGCGCCCGCCGCGGCCGAGGGCGAAATCGTCACCTTCGGCGTGCGGCCCACCGACCCTTCGTCGGCTTACGGCTATATCGAGCCGGAGGCCGGCGGGCTCGCCAAGGTTCGGCGTTTCGTAGAGAAGCCCGATCGCAAACGGGCGGAAGCCTACGTCCGCGACGGCTTTCTGTGGAACAGCGGCAACTTCATGGTCCGGGCGGACGTGCTGCTGGGCGAGCTCGAAGTTTTCGCCCCGGATGTCGCCGCCGCGGTCGCCGAGGCCCTCCCGGACAGCTCGGACGAGGTCGTCCACCTGTCCGACGCCTTCCTGGGCTCGCCCCGGATCTCGATCGACTACGCGGTCATGGAGCGGAGCAGTCGCGTGTCGGTGTTGCCGGTCGACTTCCGATGGTCGGATCTGGGAGCCTGGGATGCGGTGGCGTCGGCCGGATCGGGCGACAAGGGCATGTGGATCGGGGCCAAGGGCGACACGTGTCTGGTCCGGGCCGCGGAAGGGATTGTGGTCGCCACGGCCGGCGTCAGGGACCTGGCGATCATCGTGGAGTCCGACGCTGTGCTCGTGTGCAGCCTCGACCGCGCGCAGGAGGTCAAGGCGCTGGTGGACCGCATCCGCCAGACCTCGCCCGCCCACGCCGATGGCGGGCCACCGCCCCCCGTGCTGGAGGAGCAGGCGCGGGCGTTCGACACATGGATGCGGCTGGAAGCCTTGCCGTTATGGGCGACGCTGGGCGTGGACGAGGACGGCGGCTTTCACGAGGCGCTCGATGACCGGGGCGTCTGTACGAGCGCGTTCCGGCGGGCTCGCGTGCAGGCGCGTCAGGCTTGGGTGTTCAGCGTCGCCGGCGAAGCAGGATGGGCCGGGCCGTGGCGGCGGTTGGTGAGCGAAGGGCTGGATCGGTTCGAGGCCACCAACAGGCGGCCGGACGGCCTGTACCGCACCAGGGTTTCGACCGGCGGAGAGGTGCTGGATGACACCGCCTCGCTTTATGACCAGGCCTTCGCCCTGCTGGCCTTCTCCGCCGCGGCGCGGGCGGGTCTGGAGCCGGGGCGAATGACCGCGCGGGCGCATGCGTTGCGCGACGGGCTGGCCGCGCTCGCCCATCCATCGGGGGGCTGGCGCGAGGACGGGGGACATCCCTGGCAGGCCAACGCCCACATGCACCTGCTGGAGGCTTGCCTGGCTTGGGAGGCGCTGGAGCCGGACGGCGTGTGGACCGCCATGTCGGACGAGATCGTCGGGTTGGCGCGTCGCCATTTCATCGATCCGCAAGACGGGTTCCTCCGCGAATTCTTCGAAGCCGACTGGAGTCCGGCCAGCGGCGAGGCGGGTCGCCTGGTCGAGCCGGGCCACCAGTTCGAATGGGCCTGGCTGCTGACGCGCTGGCGCCGGGCGCGGGCGGACGACCGCTGGACCGCAGGGGCCGCGCGCCGGCTTTATGAGGCGGGTCTGCGCGGCGTCGACACCCGAGGCGTGGCGATCGACGAACTGGACGACGCACTGATGGTGCGGTCAGCCCGCGCGCGGCTGTGGCCGCAGACCGAGCGGCTCAAGGCGGCTCTAATACTGGCCGATCAGGTGCCGGCCGGCCACGCGGCGGACGCCCTGAAGGGGTTGCAGGCCTACCTCGAACCGACAGGACGCTGGCGCGACAAACAGGAGCCGGACGGTCTCTTCAGCGACGAGCCGGCGCCGGCGAGCTCGCTTTATCATATCGCGGCGGCCTGGCTTCAGTTGCGAGAAACGATGGGGCCGGGTTGGCCGTCAGCAGGCGGCGCCTGATTCCAGCGCCTTGCTGCCGGCCGCGGGGATCAGCTCGCGGCGGCTGACCGGCAGGGTCATGACCTCGCCATAGAGGCCCGAGGTGCGTGCGACTTCGGATATCGGGCGGCGCAGCGGCGATTGGGGCGCCGGCGAACGCGGCAGCGGTTGTTTGCTATGCATTGTCGACCCCTCCTTTAGCTCCAGCGAACCTTAACGCCCTCTTTACCGGTTCGGTCAAGCGGGCACACCCCCGGCGCGAGTGGGAATGCTGCGGCGCAAGATAACCTGGACCGTAAGATCGCAGGACGGCCCGTGTCGCGCGCCTGCCGGATATCGACAGCGTGATGTATGGCCGAGGTCATCGTCAGGGCAGGAGTTGGCCGCCGGCCCGGCGCCGGGCTTCGATCTCGCGCGCAACCGCCTCAAGGGCCAGCGCCCGCGACCCCGCCGAGGCGTGGCCGATCTGCGGAAAGCGGACGCGCCAGTTGGAGTCGCCGAAGCGACGCCAGAACGGGGCGGCGACCGCCGGGTCGAACCCGGCGCGCGCCAGAAGGTAGAGGCCGACCCGGTCCGCCTGCTGCTCCGCATTGCCTTCACCGCCTTCGGCCGCCCAGGCGTCCTCATTGGCCTGGCGGGCCGCGCCCCCGGTCCCGCTCCAGTGCCGGTGCCGCAGGACGTGGTGCGCGAGCTCGTGACCCAGGATGACGGCCAGCTCGTCGTCGCTCTGCGCGAACCCGGCCAGGGCGGTGCTGATGAACAGTCGCCGCCCGTCGGCGCGGGCGTTCAGCTCATCCGACGGGTTCAGCTGCACCTCATAACCGCAGGCGCGGCGGGGCTGGACGGCTATGTCGAGGATCTCCGCGGCGCGCTCGACGGTGAAGGTGGCGGACCCCCCCGCCAGCGCCTCGTCCACAATGCGGATATTCGCCGCCAGCCCCTCGTAGGAGGCTTCCGCGCCCGACCCGCCGGTCTGCAGCGGGACGCCGTTGACGGCGACCAGAAGATCGCCCGTCCGAAGGCCGGCGGCGGCGGCGGGCGATCCCGGCGGCGCCGCCAGCACGCCCGGCAGATCGCCCCTGAGACCGAACCGGTCGACGGCGTGCGGCCGTAGCGCGAGACTGTACTGCCGGGCCGAATGCAACGCCCAGCCGGCGGACAGCCGGACCACCGGGCAAAGATCGGTGTTGGCCTCCGACAGCCGCCAGGCCACCCGCGCCACCCGTTGATCCAGATCGGTCAGGGCGGTGAGGCGCATCGCTTCGTCGGACACGGCTCCGGTTTGCGAGGCGATGCGCGGGGTGGGGCTGCAGCCGGCGGTCGCCGTCACAACGGCGGCCATGAGCAGGGAGAGAAGCGAGCAACCTCGGCGCATGCCTCCAAGAACACCAT
>DASRXE010000276.1:0-7489 GCA_035654315.1 Brevundimonas sp. | reverse complement strand
GCGGCCCTCTGGTCCGTGATCGAGAGCTGGCGCGTTTGGCGCACCGATCCGGATCGCCAGCCCTTCTGACCCCGCCCTAAAGGATTTTTCGCCATGCTCAGCCTCATCCTCGCCGCCGCCCTGCTCTCCGATCCGGTCGCTACGCCGGTGACCCTGCCGGTCGAGCCCGCACCGCTGCACGGCACCCTCCTGACGCCGTCCGGGGACACGCGCGCCGCCGCCCTGATCATCGCCGGCTCGGGGCCCACTGACCGCGACGGCAACAGCCCGCTCGGCGTCTCGGCCTCCAGCTATCGCCTGCTGGCGGAGGGTCTCGCCGCCCGCGGCGTGGCCACCGTCCGCACCGACAAGCGCGGCGTCGCCGCCAGCGCCTCCAGCCTGATCTCGGAAGCCGAGCTGAAATTCACCGACTACGCCGACGACGCCCGCGCCTGGGCGGCCGAGACGGCGCGCCTCACGAGCCAACCGTGCGCCTGGCTGATCGGGCACAGCGAGGGCGCCCTGGTGGCGCTGGTCGCCGCTTCCCGGGATAACGACGCAATCTGCGGCCTGGTGCTGCTTTCCGGCGCGGGCCGGCCCATCGGGGCCGTGCTGCGTGAGCAACTCGCCACTGCGCCGGAGCCTTTCCTCAGCCAGGCCCTGACCATCCTTGCCGAGCTGGAGGCCGGACGCCCGGTGGCGGAGGTGCCGCCGCAGTTGGCCGCGTTGTTCCGACCTTCGGTCCAGCCCTACATGATCTCGTGGCTGCCGCTCGATCCGGCCGAATTGGTCGCGACATACCGCGGTCCGGTGATGATCGGCCACGGAAGCACCGATATCCAGGTGGGGGTCGCTGACGCCAACGCCCTGGCCGCCGCCCGGCCCGACGCCACGCTGACGATCTGGGAAGGCGTCAACCACCTGCTCAAGGTCGCCCCCGCTGACCGCGTCGCGAACGCCGCGACCTATCGCGACCCCGACCTGCCTCTGGCCCCCGGTGTCGTCGATGACGTGGCCGGATTTATCCTCGATCCGCGCTAGTGGCGGCGGTCGCCGCGGTCGCCCTGGCCCTTCGGCGCATCGTTTTTCGCCTCGCGCCGCTGGTCCTGGGCCAGCGAGCGGCCGACATCGTCCATTTCGGTGAAGCGACCCTCGTCGTCCCGGCGCGCATAGCGCTTGTCCCCGGGCGTCGGCTCGATCAGTTCGCGTTTGCTCATGGCGTGACTCCTTTCGCTGGAAGGGAATCGTCGGGACTCCGGGAAGTTCCCGTCAGGTCAGCGTCTCCTGGAACCGCACCGGCCGGCCGTGCGCCGTCCCGATCAGTTCGCCATCGCGCATCACCGTCCGCCCGCGCACGATCGTGGCCATCGCCTTGCCGGTGCATTCCATGCCGTCGAACGGCGTCCAGCCCGACCGCGTCGCCATGTCCTCGTGCTTCAGCACATGCTTCGCCTTCAGGTCCACGAGGGTCAGGTCGGCGTCATAGCCCTCGGCCATCCGCCCCTTGCCGGCGATGCCGAACACCCGGTTGGCCCCGTGCGAGGTCAGGTCGATGAAGCGGTCGAGGCTCAGCCGCCCCTCAGCCACATGGGTCAGCATCACCGGCACCAGCGTCTGCACCCCCGGCATCCCGGACGGCGAGGCCGGATAGGGCCGGGCCTTCTCCTCCAGCGTATGCGGCGCGTGGTCCGAGCCTAGTACGTCCGCAACGCCCTGCTCGATCCCCCGCCACAGACCCGCGATATGATAGTTGTTGCGGATCGGCGGGTTCATCTGCGCCAGACCCTTCAGCCGCTCATAGGCCTCGTCGCCGTCCAGCGTCAGATGCTGCGGCGTCAACTCCATCGTCGCCACATCCTTGTGGTTCGCCAGGAACTCGACCTCCTCGGCGGTGGTCACGTGCAGCACGTGGATTCGCGCCCCGGTCTCCCGCGCCAGCCCGACCAGACGCCGGGTGGACATGATCGCACTCTCGGGATCGCGCACCTCCGGGTGGCTGGTCCAGTCGCCCGGGCGGGCCAGCGGCCGCCGGTCGACCAGTCGGTACTCGTCCTCGGAATGGAAGGTGGCCCGCCGCTTCACATGGCGCAGCACCTCGCGCACGCCGTCGTCATCCGCCACCAGCAGCGTCCCGGTGGACGCCCCCATGAACACCTTGACCCCGCAGCAGCCCGGCAGCCGCTCGAGCTCGCCGAGGTATCTCGCGTTCTCGTGCGTGCCGCCGATGTAGAAGGCGTGGTCCGTCCACATCCGGTCCCGCGCCCGCTCCAGCTTGTCGGCCAGGGTGTCCGGATCGGTGGTGTTGGGCTCGGTGTTCGGCATCTCGAACACGGCCGTGACGCCGCCCAGCGCCGCCGCCCGCGACCCGGTCTCCAGATCTTCCTTCCACTCCAGCCCCGGCTCGCGGAAATGGACCTGGGTGTCGATCACGCCCGGAAGGACGGTCAGCCCCGCGGCGTCCACCGTCTCGCCCGCGCTGGCTTGTGACAGGTCGCCGATAAAGGCGATCCGCCCATTGATCACGCCGACGTCGGCCCTGCCGCGCCCGGTGTGATTGGCCACCTCGCCGCCTCGGACGATCAGATCGTAGGTCTGGGTCATGGCCCGGCCCTATACCCGCTCGGCCAGCAGCTTGCGAGCCGCCTTCAGCACCCGCTCCGCCGGCAGGTCGTTCATGTGCAGGATGGCCTGGTCCAGCCGCGGATCGATCTTGCGGTACTCCTCGACCGAACGAGGCCCGCGCACGGCGACCCCGCCCCAGGGCCCGCGCTCGGCCTCGTCCGAGGGGCCGAATGCGGCGACCACCGGTGTCCGCGAGGCCACGGCCAGATCGGTCCACAGCGAGTCCCCGCCCAGATACAGCGCGCACCGTCCGACCGCCGCCACCACCTGCAGCGGGCCCAGCCGGCCCTGCAGTTCGATGGTCCGGTGGCGCGGCAGGGCCAGCCGGATGGTGTGGGCGGCGTCCCGGTCGGTCTCATCGCCGACGACCAGAACCCGCCCGCCTTCCAGCGGGCCGCCCTCGCCGACCAGGGTGGAGGCGACCGTGGCATAGCGCTCGGCCGGCCAGCGCCGCCCCATCCACGCCGCCCCGGGGCCGATGGCCAGCAGCGGCCCGTCGCCGGCGGGAATGAGCGCCTCGATCGACGCCTGTGTGGCCTCCGACACAAACAACCGCGGAGCGGGGATTTCGTCCAGCTGCATCACCCGCGCCGCCAGTTCGACAGCATGGACGCCGGCCTCCCGCTCGCCGCGCACGGCCCGCTTTTGACGCTTGAGCTTTCCGGACAGGGCCGAGCCCCGCATGTCGACCACACAGCCCCAATGGATCGCCCGCACCTGATTCCACAGCCCGATCCAGTCGAGCCGGCTCTCCTTCTCCAGCACGATCAACCGGTCCAGCCGCGGCGTGTCGGCGAACAGGGGCGCACTGGCGCGCGATCCCACGATGGTGAGACTCGCCTGCGGCATCGCCTCGACCAGATAGGCCAGCACGCCAGACGACAGCACCGCATCCTGCGCGTCCGCCTCGGCGATATAGAGAATGGGGAAACGGCCCGGCATGTTTGGACCGTATACGGATTCTCCTCTTCGATCAGCGTATCGCTGGGTGTGGTCCACAGGCGGTCACGGCCCTATCTAGGCGGTATGATCACCCGCATCGCCCGCCTCGAGAGCCGCGCCCTGGTCCGGGTTTCCGGCTCCGACGCCCGACCCTTCCTGCACAACCTGCTGACGCAGGATGTCGAGACGCTGGCGGAGGGCGACCTCCGCTTTGGCGCCCTGCTCTCCCCGCCGGGCCGGCTGCTGTTCGACCTGTTCCTGTGGGGCGAGGCCGACGGCGTGCTGCTCGACATCGCCGCCGACCGTCGCGACGCCCTGCTCCAGCGCCTGTCGATGTATCGGCTACGGGCGCAGGTCGTGATCGGGGCGGACGACCGCCCGGTGTTCGCCTGCTGGCCCGACATCCTGGACGGTTTCACCGTCGACCCTCGCTTGCCCGCCCTCGGCGGCAGACGCTGCGGCGGCGAAATCGAGACAAACGCCGCGGAGGCCGACTACCAGAGCCACCGCCTTTCCGCCGGCGTGCCCGACCCCGCCGGCGATGCTCCGGCGGACAAGACCTATCCGATCGAGGCCGACTTCGATCTGCTCAATGGGATCGATTTCCAGAAGGGCTGTTTTGTCGGCCAGGAGACCACCTCGCGCATGAAGCGGCGCGGTGCGATCAAGAACCGCATGTTGCCCCTCGCCTTCGACGGACCACCGCCGCCCTTCGGCGCCGAGGTGTTGAACGGCGAGCTGAGGGCGGGCGAGGTGCTGAGCGGTGGCGAGGGGACGGCGATGGCCCTGCTCCGCCTCGACCGGCTGGAAGGCGCGCTGACCGTGAATGGTCGCCCGGTCGAGGTACGGCGTCCGGGATGGATGAGGCCTTGAACCGGAGCTTCGGGAGGTTCCGGGTAAGAGCGTTCGCCGAAATGGACTGATGGCCGCTTCCGGTTCTCCAGCACGGGGAATCTCGCGCCACCTTCTCGACGCAGTTCACCCATCGGTGTTAGATGGAAGCTGCGCAGGGGGCGCATCCCTTCAAGGATCCATACAATGTTCAAGACTTTCGCTCGGCGGGCCGTGCTGGCGGCCGCTATTTCGGCTGTCGCCTTCGGAACCATGGGTTTCCAGTCCAACGACGGCAAGGACCGCCGGGTTCTCATCATCAACGCCACCGGCGTCACCATGACCTACTTCTACGCCTCGAATTCCGGCCAGGACGACTGGGAAGAAGACATCCTCGGCGAGGACGTCCTGCCGTCCGGCGATTCGGTGCGGATCAACATCGACGACGGCACGGGCGCCTGCCTGTATGACTTCAAGGCCCGTTTCGCCGACGGCGACGAGCTGGTGCGCTACCGCATCAACGTCTGCGAGATCACCGAATACCGCTACACCGCCGGCTGATTTCCGGGATAGTATGGGATGACAGGGCCGCGCCGACCCGGCGCGGCCCTTTTTCGCGCCCGATCCTCTATTCTGCGCCCATGCCCGACTCACTCCATCGCTGCGCCTGGTGCGGGACCGATCCGCTCTACGTCGCCTATCACGACGAGGAATGGGGCGTACCCGAGTACGACTCCAGGGCCCTGTGGGAGAAACTGGTGCTGGATGGTTTCCAGGCCGGACTGGCGTGGATCACCATACTGAGGAAGCGCGAAGGCCTGCGCGACGCCTTCGACGGCTTCGATCCGGAAAAGGTCGCCTGCTACGGCGAGGAGGACCTCGAACGGCTGCTCGGCGACACCCGCATCATCCGCTCCCGCGCCAAGATCAACAGCGCCATCAAGGGCGCGCGGATCTGTCTGGAGATGCGCGACCAGGGCGAGGACTTCTCCGAATGGCTGTGGTCGTTCGTTGGCGGCGCGCCGATCCAGAACCACTGGCCCGACAGCAACGCCCGCCCGGTCTCCACGCCTGAGTCCGAGACGATGGCCCGGGCGCTGAAGAAGCGCGGCTTCACCTTCTGCGGTCCGGTGATTGTGTATGCCTTCATGCAGGCTGTGGGCATGGTCAACGATCACGGGATCGAGTGCTTCCGTCATCGGCAGGTTCGTGCGATGGCGGCCGGGTGAAGGCCCCGTCGAAGACATCCGCCAAGGCGAAGGCGACCGCGAAACCGGCGGCCAGGGCTCCGCGCGGCTTCCCGACGCTGGCGCTCGAAACCGTCCTGATCCAGTCCTGCGGCGGCCCGGTCTGCGGCGTCGACGAGGCCGGACGCGGACCGTGGGCCGGACCGGTGTCGGCCGGAGCTGTGATCCTGAATCCGGAGAATCTGCCCGACGGCATCGACGACTCCAAGGTTCTGACCGCCGAACGCCGCGAAGCGCTGGAGATCGAGATCAAGGCCCGCGCCGTGGCTTGGGCCGTCGGCTTCGCCTCGGTCGAGGAGATCGCCGAGCTCAACATCCTGCACGCCACCGGCCTGGCCATGTGCCGCGCCATCGAGGCCATGGCGGTGCGACCGGTGGCCGCGCTGGTGGACGGCAATTATCGCTTCAGACTGCCCTGCGACGTGCAGACCGTGGTCGGCGGCGACGGCCTGTCGCTGTCGATCGCGGCCGCCTCGATCCTGGCCAAGACGGCGCGGGACCGACTGATGATCGCCATGGACGCCGAATATCCGGGCTACGGCTTCGCCTCACACAAGGGCTACAACGCTCCGGTGCATCAGGCGGCGCTGAAGACCCTCGGCCCCTGCCCGGCCCATCGCCGCGGCTGGGCTCCGATTCGGGCTCTGCTCGACCCCTAGATGTGCAGGGCGCCGCCCAGCAGCGCGCCCATCAAGGCGGCGACGCCTCCGCCCAACACGATGACGAGCCAGCCGGGAATCCCGTCGGCCATCTCGGCGAAGGTCGGCTCTGGCCCACGCCGGAAATCGTTGGCGACGCGGCCGTCGAAGCGTGTCGCGGTCGGCGCTCGCCACGCCACGGCGCCGAAGGTATCCGCCGCCCGCCCATAGGCGTGATGGGCCTCAAGGCGGCGCGAGGGGGTCATCGTCGTATGTTCCATGCCCGACACAACGGACCGGACTCGGTCGCGTTCCGTACGCTCCCGCTCACGCCGCGTCGGCGAGATTCACGCCCCGGTCGCTGACCACGAACAGGTATTCCACGTTCCTCAGCCGCCCCACGGCGCCGACCTTTTCGCCCTTCGGATTGTGGATGCCGATGCGGGCCCCGACATAGCGCGGCCGGGCGATCTCGATGACCTGCACCTCGCCCCGTCCCGACAGCATCTCCACCAGCTGGTCGCGCGACAGATAGCCCTCATCGTTGAACGACACGATCAGGTTCGGCGCCTTCACCCCCTCGACCACCGCCTGCAGCGCCGGAGCGATCCCGGGCCGGCTGTTGAAGGCGCTCTTGCGGGTGCGCACGTCGATCCGCTTGTTGGCGATCCCGTAGGTCTCGGGCTTGTCCCACAGCACCAGGCTCTCCCAGCAGTGGTAGTTCCCCAGGTAGGAATGCTGGTTGTACGGCGGGTCCAGATAGACCAGATCGGCCTCGACAGTCGGAGCCAGTTCGACCGCGTCTGAACGCGTCGCCTGGCACGGTCCCGCCACCACGCCGGGCAGGATGTCGGGCATCCGCAGTTCCAGGGGCTTCAGCGCCCGGCTGGCCCATTGCTTCATGTAGGCCATCTGCAGACCGGCCGTGGAATCCACCCGGTCGGCCGCCTCCATCAGGCTGACGAGCGCGACCGCCTCCAGCTCCGGCTCCAGCGCCATGGCCGCGATCCGATCGCGCATGGCGTCGATCCGCGCTCCGTTCGCCGGCGTGAAATAGCGCGCGTCCTCACAGAAGGTCCTGGTGAACCAGCCGGCCTCCGGCGTCACGGCCCGCAATTCCGCGAGCACGCCTTCCGCCCGGTCCAGCCAACGCTCCCGATCCGCCTGCACATAGGCAGTGGCCAGCACATGGGCGTAGGCATTGTGGTCGTTCGACCAGACCCGGAAGCC
>DASRXE010000275.1:0-15609 GCA_035654315.1 Brevundimonas sp. | reverse complement strand
GTGGCGGCGGGGCGGGTGTCGAAGAACGACGCCCTGACCTTCGGGGTCGTGCTGTCGATCTTCTCGGTCATGCTGCTGGGCATGGCCACGAATTGGCTGGCCGGGGGGCTGCTCGCCCTGACCATCGTCTATTACGCCGGCTTCTACACCCTGCTGCTCAAGCGCCGGACGCCACAGAACATCGTCATCGGCGGCGCGGCCGGGGCCTTCCCGCCGGTGATCGGCTGGGCCGCCGCGACGGGCTCTGCGCCGTGGCAGGCATGGCTGCTGTTCCTGATCATCTTCCTGTGGACCCCGCCGCACAGCTGGGCGCTGGCGTTGTATTCGGCGGGCGATTACGCCCGGGCCGGAATTCCGATGATGCCGGTGGCGCGCGGGGCGAAGTCGACGCGGCTGCAGATCCTGCTCTACAGCCTCTTCTTCGTCCCCGTGGCCATCGCGCCCGGGCTGACGGGACTGGGCGGGCCGATCTATCTGGCGGTGTCGGCGGCCGGCGGGATCGGCTTCCTGTGGCTGGCGGCGCGGCTGTGGCGCTCGCGGGCCGGGGATCAGCCCGACAAGGCCGAGGCCGTGGGGCGAGAGGCCGCATTGTATGATGTGCGCGCGGAGGCCAAACCGGCGAGGAACCTGTTCGCCTTCTCGATCCTGTACCTGATGGCCCTGTTCGCGGCCCTGCTGGTCGAGAGCGCGGCCCCGATGATGAGCCTGTAGCCGCCATGCGCCTGACCCCGGAACAGCTCGCCGCCCGCAAGAGGCGCAATCTGGCGCTCGCCGGAGCGCTGGTCGCCTTCATCGTGCTGGTGTTCGCCACCACCGTGCTGAAGCTGAACGCCAACCGGACGGACGCGGGTGCGGTCGCGGAGCCGCCCGCCGCCGGGAGCAGGCCAGCGTCGTGAACCGCAAGAACCTCATCGCCATCGCCTGCGTCTTCACCGTCATGGCCATGACCGGCGCGGCCTTCGCGGCCGTTCCGCTGTACCGGATCTTCTGTCAGGTCACCGGCTTCAACGGCACGGTGTCGCGCGCCGAGGCCGCCCCCGACACGGTGCTGGACGAGACCGTCCTGATCCGCTTCGACACCAACGTCCGCGACCTGCCGATGGAGTTCCGGGCCGAACAGGTCAGCCAGCGGGTGCGCATCGGCGAGACGGGCATGGCCTTCTTCGACGTGACCAACACCTCGGACCAGCCGATCCAGGCGACGGCGGCCTACAACGTCGTGCCAGAGCGGGCCGGACCGTATTTCCAGAAGCTGCAGTGCTTCTGCTTCGACAGCCAGACCATCCAGCCCGGCCAGACCATGAAATTCCCGGTCCAGTATTTCGTCGCGCCCGAGATCGCCACCGATCGCGAGAGCCGCGGCGTGCGCGAGATCACCCTCAGCTACACCTTCTATCCGACCAAGGGCGTCGAACTGGCCGCAAACGCCGCTCCCGCCACTGGCGCGGCCGGATAGCGGACGCTATAGCCTGCCCCAACCCGACTCTCGACCGTTGCAAGAGACCCAGATGGCCGACGCCCACGCCACTCCGCATCACGACTACCACCTGGTGAACCCCAGCCCGTGGCCGCTGGTGTCATCGATCGCCACCGTCATCATGATGGTCGGCGCCGTCGTCTGGATGAAGGGCCTTGTTCCGGCCGACTCCGGTCCGCTGGCCTCGGCCCTGCTGTCCGAGGGCAAGCAGGCGCTGTTCTTCGCCGGTCTGGCGGGCGTGCTGGTCTCGATGGCCGGCTGGTGGGCCGACGTGATCAAGGAAAGCCGCCAGGGCGACCACACCCCGGTCGTGTCGATCGGCCTGCGCTACGGCATGATCCTGTTCATCGCCTCGGAAGTGATGTTCTTCGCCGCCTTCTTCTGGATGTTCTTCGAAATGGCGGTCTTCAACGAGGCCCGCGCCCACATCCCCGAGATCGGCAACTGGGCCGAGACCGCCGCCGCCTGGTCGACGTGGCCGCCGCAGGGCGTCGAGGCGCTGGACGCCTGGCAGCTGCCCCTGCTGAACACCGTCATCCTGCTGCTGTCCGGCACCACGGTGACGTGGGCGCACCACGCGCTGCAGGTCGGCGACCGCAACGCGACCAGGATCGGCCTGGCCATCACCATCGCGCTCGGCGTGCTGTTCACGGCGGTTCAGGCCTACGAGTACCAGCACATCATCCACGAGAACCTGTTCTTCAACGAACATGCGCTGAACTCCGGCCTCTATGGCTCGATCTTCTTCATGGCGACGGGCTTCCACGGTTTCCACGTGCTGGTCGGAACCATCTTCCTGACCGTCTGCCTGCTGCGCATCCTCGCCGGCCAAATGACCCCGGAGAAGCATTTCGGCTTCGAGGCGGCCGCCTGGTACTGGCATTTCGTGGACGTGGTCTGGCTGTTCCTGTTCGCCTTCGTCTACGTCACCTTCGGGTGACGGCCGGGCCCGCAGGTCTGAACCATCAACCGGCGCGGATCGATCCGATCCGCGCCGGTCTGCTTTGCCGCTGTCCCAACTGCGGCAAGGGTCCGCTGTTCACGGGTTTCCTGAAGGTGGCGGAGCGCTGCCGGGCCTGCAGCTTCGATTTCACCCGACTAAACACCGGCGACGGCGCCGCCGTCTTCGTGATGCAGATCGCCGGCGCGCCGGTGGTGTTCGGGGCCCTGTATGTCCAGATCGCTTACAGTCCACCGATCTGGGCCATGCTGGTCGTCGCCCTGCCGCTGGTCGCCGGCCTGTCATTGGGGCTGATGCGGCCCGGCAAGGGCCTGATGATCGCCCTGCAGATGCGGAACAACTCCTCCTCTCCCGGGGGCGAGGACCGGCCCCTGACACCGACGTCTGCGGCCAGCCCCCTCCACCGCCCTGCGGGCGGTCCCCCACCCCCTGTGGGGGAGGACTAGATGCGCGGTCGCTTTCCCTGGGCGCTGACCATCGCCTCGGCGCTGGTGTTCGCCCTGCTGGTCTCGCTCGGCGTCTGGCAGGTGCAGCGGCTGCAATGGAAGCAGGGGCTGATCGCCCAGGCCGAGGCGGCCGCGGAACGGCCGCCGGTTCCGATCATGGACGCCTACCGTACGACCGAGGAGTTCCGGAAGGTCGTCGTCGACTGCCCCGGCCTGGCCACCGCGCCCTATGTGGAACTGCAGACCATCCAGGACGGTCAACCCGGCGTGCGCCTGATCTCGCCCTGTCCGCTGCCCGCCGAACCCTTTGTGGCCCTCGTGGACCGGGGCTTTGTCGCTGACACGATCTCAGCCCGTCCGCCCGTCCGGCCGTCGCAGGAGCCCGTGCGGATCATCGCCCAACTACGCAACCCGCCGGAGCGGACCGCCATGGCGCTTCCCGCCGAGGGAAACCGGTTCTTCTGGCGCGACCTCACCGGCATGGCGGACGCGCTCGGCGTCCGAAAATGGGTAGCCCGACCCATGCTGTTCGCCTTGACCTCGTCCAATCCCGAGTGGCTGGCGCTGAAGCCGTCCGCCCCGCCCGCCGCCTTCTCGAACAACCACCTCGGCTATGCGATCACCTGGTTCGGGCTGGCGCTGGCGCTGGTCGGCGTCTACGTCGCCCTGCTCCGCCGAAAGCTGTCCCCCCGCGGGGAAGAGAGATCCCACTGACCGCCACGCTCCACACCCTGTCCAACGGCGTCCGCGTCGTCTGCGATCCCATGCCCGGCCTGCGCACCCTGGCGCTGACGGTGTCGGTTCGCGGCGGCGCCAAATGGGAGGCCGAGGCGCAGTCCGGCTGGTCGCACTGCCTCGAACACCTGGTGTTCAAGGGCGCGGGCGACATGGGCGCGCGCGACATCGTCGAGCGGATCGAGGCCGAGGGCGGTTCGCTGAACGCCTCAACCGGCTACGAACGGACCAGTTTCGAGGTGCGGGCGCTGCACGGCTCCCTGCCGCTGGCCATGCAGGTGCTGTCGGACCTGGTGTTCCGCCCCACGCTCGACCCCGACGAGATCGAGAGGGAAAAGGACGTGGTGGCCCAGGAGATCGCCGAGGCCTTCGACACGCCCGACGACCACGTCTTCGAAATGGCCCAGACGCGGGCGTTCGAAGGGCAGCCGCTGGGGCGGCCGATCCTTGGCTCGGTGCTCAGCCTGAAGCCGATCACCCGGGCGGCCATCGGCGAATGGCGGGCCCGGCTGTACTCCCCGGACCGGATGGTGGTCGCCGCGTCCGGCGCGGTGGACGAGTCCGAACTGCTGGCGCTGGCGGGGCGCTGGTTCGGCGGCGAGACCGCGACCCCGGCCGAGGCCCCTGCGATCCCGCGCTTCACCGGCGGCCACGCCGCCCTGTCGCGACGCATCGAACAGGCCAACATCGTCTTCCAGCTGCCGGCCGCCTCGGCGACCGATCCGTCCTATCCGGCGGCGCGGCTGATGACCGAAATCCTCGGCGGCGGCATGGCCTCGCGCCTGTTCCAGAGCGCCCGTGAGGAGCGCGGACTGGCCTACGCCATCGACGCCTATCACGAGCCCTATGAAGACGCCGGCATACTCGGCATCTACGCCGGGGCGGCCGCCGACCGTGCCGTCGAACTGGCCCAGGTGTGCGCCGCCGAGCTGAAGGCGCTGGCCGACTGCGGGCCGACGGCGGCCGAGCTGTCGCGCGCCAAGGCGGTGATGAACGCCGGTCTGTGGATGTCGGACGAGAGCCCGGCGGCGCGGGCGGGTCGGGCGGCGGCGCAGGTGCTGATCTTCGGGGCCCCGATCGCCTCGGAGACCATGGCCGAACGGACCCTGGCGCAAACCGCCGACGACGTGCGCTCGGCCGCCGCGGCCTCGCTGTCGGCGGGCAGGGCGGCCACGGCGGTGCTGGGCCCGGGCGCGGCGGCCGCGGCCGGCCCGGCCTTCCGCGACGCCCTTTTCGGCTGATCGCCTGCGGGGTATCGTTTCGAGCATGGCCCTGCTGGACTGGATGAACGAGGCGACCGGTCCGGTCGTGAAGGGCGAAGGCGTGACCCTGCGTCCGCCGCGAACCTCGGACTACGAAGCCTGGTCCGCCCTGCGCCAGTTGTCCCACGCCTATCTGCAGCCGTGGGAGCCGACCTGGCCCGAGGACGACCTGACCCGGGCGGCGTTCAAGCGACGCCTGTCGATCTACGGGCGCGAGATGGACGCCGGCAACGCCTGGCCGTTCTTCATTTTCGCCGACACCGACCAGGCGCTGGTCGGGGCCATCACCTTGTCGAACATCCGCCGCGGCGTCGCCGAGGCGGGCACGCTGGGCTACTGGATCGGCCGCCCCTTCGCGGGGCGCGGCCATGCCACGGCGGCGGTGCGGGGCCTGGTCGCCCACGCCTTCCACGATCTGAAGCTGCACCGGGTCGAGGCGGCCTGCGTGCCGTCGAACCTGGCCTCGCGGCGGGTGCTGGAAAAGGCCGGATTCACGCTGGAAGGGCAGGCCCGGGCTTATCTCAAAATTAACGGCGCTTGGGCAGATCATCTGTTGTTCGGAATCGTCAACGACGGGGCTGGACGCGGCGGCTGACCTCGGGTGATCCTTGGGGCCGCCTTCTCGGGACCAGGTCACGCGTTTTGAACACTCGCTCCAGAAGTCTGGCCTGGGACGCGACGACCGCCATCGAGGCGCTGGCCGCCGCCGACACGGCGCTGTGGATCTGGACCCCGTCGGACGACCAGATGCGCTTCACCGGCGCCACGCGCGCACTTGGGCTCGGCCCGCTGGCGCCGGATTGCTCGGGCGCCGCCTTCACCGCCGTGGCCGTGCCTTCCGATCGCGCGCTGGCCGAACGCCTGCTGAAGCCGCAGGCCGAGGGCGCCGAGGTCGCCGTGCGCCTGCGCATGCGCGAGTCCGAGACCTGCCTGTGGCGCGGCGTCTGGCTCGAGGACGGGCTGCGCGCCGCCGGGGTGGTGGCGCTGGAGACCAAGTTCGCGGCCTCGCACCGGGATCACCTGACCGGTCTGCTGGACCGCCGCACCTTCCTGACCCGTGTCGGCGAGACCCTGACGCAGCCCGGCGACTATGAGCTGGTCGTGGCCGACGTCGACCGCCTGCGCCGCCTCAACGAGGCGCTCGGCCACGAACGCGCCGACCTGGTGCTGGCGGCGCTGGGCTCGCGGCTGAACGGCGCCTTCGCCCAGGAGGCCAACCCCGCCCGCGTCGGCGAAGACGAGTTCGCGGTGATCGTTCCGCGCGGCTCCGGCGCGGCCTCCGAACGCCTGCGCGAGGCGCTGGAGCAGCCGCTGAGGGTGGCCGGCTTCGACATCTATCCGACCGTCTCGATCGGGGCCGTCGCCGCCGAGGGCGGTCCGGACGCCTCCGATCCGGCCGAGCTGCTGCGCCGCGCCGAACTGGCCGTCGAACAGGCCAAGACCGCCGGGCGCGGCGGGGCGGCGGCCTATGGCCGGGCGCTGGAATCCGACAGCCTGTCGCGGCTGGCGCTGGAAGCCGACCTGCGCAACGCCTTCGTGCGCGGCGAGATCGAGCCCTTCTACCAGCCGATCGTCAACCTGGTGACCGGGGCGGTGGCCGGGTTCGAGGCCCTGGCCCGCTGGCGTCATCCGCAGCGCGGCCTGGTGCCGCCGGACGAGTTCCTCGGACTCGCCGACGAGATGGGGCTGATGAACGATCTGGGTCTGCTGATGATGACGCAGGCGTCGCGTCAGCTGGCCGAATGGCTGGCCCGGCACCCGTCGGCGGGCAAGCTGTTCTGCAGCGTCAATCTGTCGGTCGGCGAGATCGAGCGGTCCAACCTGGTCGAGGACGTGGCGCGGATCATCGCCGACGCGGGCCTGCCCAAGGGCGCGCTCAAGCTGGAGGTCACCGAGGGCGACATCATGCGCGACACCTCGCGCGCCGCCGACACCCTGACCCGGCTGAAAGGCGTCGGCGCCTCGCTGGCGCTGGACGACTTCGGCACCGGCTTCTCGTCACTGACCTGGCTGGCCAAGCTGCCGTTCGATACGCTGAAGATCGACCGCTATTTCGTTCTGACCATGGACAAGGACGAGGGCTCGGCCAAGATCGTCAAGTCGGTGGTCAACCTGGGCCGCGACCTGTCGCTGGAGGTCGTCGCCGAGGGGGTCGAGAACGCGGGCCTCGCCAAGCTGCTGCTCGAGGCCCAGTGCCACTACGGCCAAGGCTTCGGCTACGCCCCCGCCCTGCCGGCGCAGGAGGCCGAGGTCTACCTCAACGAGTCGCTCGCCGACGGTACGGCCCCGATCAAGGCGCGGTCGGCCTGACGGTCAGGCCCGCCCGCTCTGCCCCGACAGCCTGGCCGGATCGACGCCCAGCCCCGCCAGCGCCTTGCCCCACTTGCCCTCGTAGTCCGGGTCGAAGATCAGGTCCGTATCGGCCTCGGCGGTGAGCCAGACGTTCTCGCCCAGTTCGTCCTCCAGCTGGCCTTCGCCCCATCCGGCGTAGCCGAGCAGCAGCACCGAGCGGCGCGGGCCCATGGCCGGATCGACCATGGCCGCCAGCGCCTCGCGCGTGCCGGTCATGGCCAGGCCCTCGCCGAAGGCCAGCGAGGCGTCGTCGATCAGCCAGTCGTCGGTGTGCAGCACGAAGCCGCGCTCGCGCTCGACCGGCCCGCCGACCAGCACCGCGCGCTCCGAGGCCGAGTCCGGGGCCGGCGTCTCCAGCTTGGTCAGCACCGCCTTGAGGTCGATGCCGGGCGCGGGGCGGTCGAGACGCAGGCCCATGGCGTGGTCGGGCCGGTGGGCGCAGACGAGGATGACGGCGTGCTCGAACCGGGGGTCGCCGATGCCCGGCATGGCCACCAGCAGACGGCCCTCAAGGGAGTGGAAATCGTCCATCTTCCTATCATCGGGACGGGGCGCGGCGGGCGCAAGGCCGGCGGGGAACGGAAAGGTTTGGCGCAGCGCCCGGCAACCCCTATCTGGATCGGGAGTTCGACCTTCACACCCCTCTCCGGAGCCTGCCATGACCGTCCAGATCGGCGACCGCATCCCCTCGGCCACCCTGACCCGCGCCACCGACGACGGTCCCCGGCCGGTGTCCACCGACGAGGTCTTCGCCGGCAAGACCGTGGCCCTGTTCGCCGTGCCCGGCGCCTTCACCCCGACCTGTTCGGCGAAACACCTGCCCGGCTTCAAGGACCACCGCGAGGAGCTGACCGGGAAGGGGATCGACACGGTCGCCTGCCTGTCGGTCAACGACGCCTTCGTCATGGGGGCCTGGGCCGACAGCCAGGGTATCGGCAAGGACGACATCGTCATGCTGGGCGACGGCAACGGCGACTTCACCCGCGCCCTGGGCCTGTCGATGGACGCCAAGGGCTTCGGCATGGGCGAGCGCTCGCAGCGCTATTCGATGATCGTTCGCGACGGCGTGGTCGAAAAGCTCAATGTCGAGCAGCCGGGCGAGTTCAAGGTGTCGTCGGCGGAACACCTGCTGACGCAGCTCTGAAAAGGGGCGCTATCGCTCGCGACGCGGTCGCTCGCTGCCTGAGCGCGATTTGCTGATGACCGACGTCTTCACGCCCGAGGAGCGCAGCGCCGTGATGCGGCGGGTGAAGGGGCGTGACACCGGCCCGGAGCTGGCCGTGCGCCGCATCCTGCGGGCGGCGGGGATCGGCTATCGCCTCGGCGGCGGGGGCCTGCCCGGGCGGCCGGATGTGGTCATGAAGGGCCGGCGCGTGGCGGTGTTCGTGCACGGCTGCTTCTGGCACGGTCACGACTGCGCCCGCGGGGGCCGCCAGCCGAAGGCCAACGCCGCCTACTGGACCGCCAAGATCGAGCGCAACCGGGCAAGGGACGCCTCGGCCCGCGCGGCCCTCGAGGCCTCGGGCTGGCGCGTGGTGACGGTCTGGGAATGCGGGATGAAGACCCCCGACTTCGCGACCGGTCTGGTCGCCGCGGTGCGGGGTCAGGCGGCGGCGGTCTCGGCCGCGGAGTCCTGAGTCACGGTCATGACGTGGTTGATCGCCCCCAGCAGCATCGGCGGGGTGATCGGCTTGGGCACGAAATAGGTCATGCCGGCGTCGGTGCAGGCGGCGATGTCGTCGGCCGAGGTGTCCGCTGTCACGGCGATGATCGGAACCAGGGCGTTGAGGCCGCCGCTGGCGCGGATGCGGCGGGTGGTCTCACGCCCGTCCAGCTCCGGCATCCGGACGTCCATGAAGATCAGGTCGAAACTGGAGGTCTCGCAGATCTTCAGCGCCGCCATGCCGTCCGCGGCCGTGGCGATGTCGCAGCCGAGCGGCTGAAGGATCAGCTGGATGGCGCGGCGGTTGATGTCGTGGTCGTCGACGACCAGCACCCGCATCGGTCGGCCGTCGTCTTCCTCCTCGGAAATCTGCTCGACGGTTGACGGGGTCGGGCCGGGTTCCTCGGTCAGCGACTGGGGCGGCGGCGCGGGCGACGCCGGGCTCGCGGGCCGGCTGGAAACGCGGGTCGACAGGGCGCGGGCGACGGCGTCGCGGCTTTCCTGGTCCAGGGCCGGCGCGGCCGTCGCGACCGCTTCTCCGGGCTCGAGGCGCAGGGCGAGGGTGAAGCTGGCGCCCTTGCCGACGCTGCTGAGGGCCGTCAGGCGGCCCCCCATCAACTCGGCGAGGTGGCGGCTGATGGCCAGACCCAGACCGGTGCCGCCGTGACGGGCGCTGACGCCGTCGATGGTCTGATCGAACGGGGTGAACAGGCGGGCCATCTGGTCCCGCGACATGCCGGGACCCGTATCCGAGACCTCGATCAGCACGGCATGGCCGCCGGTGTCCTCGGCCCAGGCGCGGAAGCGCAGGGTGATGGCGCCCTCGGACGTGAACTTCAGGGCGTTGGAGATCAGGTTGTTGAGCACCTGCCTCAGCCGCATCGGATCGCCGCGCACGGAGTTCGGCACCATCGCGGCGCCCTCGATCCGCAGCTTGAGGCCCTTGGCCCTGACCGGTCCGCGCCACAGCCGGGCCGATTGGTTCAGCAGGTCGCGCAGATTGAAATCGACGGCGTCCACCGTCATGTGGCCGGCCTCGAGCTTGGCGTGGTCCAGCAGATCGTCGAGCAGGGCCTTCATCATGAAGCCGGCGTCGCTGATCAGCCGTGCCTGGGCTCGGGCGGGGCTGTCCGAAGCGCCGCGCTCCAGCTCGGCGGAGCCGGTCAGAATAGCGCTGATCGGGGTGCGAAGATCGTGGCCGACGGCGGCCAGGAAGGCGCTGCGGCCCGCCATGATCCGCTCGGCGTCGGCGCGCTTCTCCTCCGCCTCGATCCGGGCGGCGGTCTCGGAGACCCGGGCCTCGTTCATCCGCTGCCACGTCGACAGGCAGTAGGTGATGAAGACGCCGACGGCGATCGACGCCGCCGTGATGAAGGCCGGCGAGGCGCCGAACATCGCCATGAAGAAGGGCATCGAGGCGAGGTAGAGAAACTGCGGCGTCACCGTCAGCACGAGCACCGACATCGATCGGGGCGCGTTGATCATCGAATAGATGGCCCCGGCCGACAGCATCATCGAGGCGCAGATGCCGCCCATGGGACCGCCGACCATCCACAACGGTATGGCGAGGCTGCCGAAATAGCCGGCGTTGACGATCAGCAGGAGGTCGCCGGCGACCCGCCGCACGCCGCGCAGACGCTCGGTCCGACCGTCATTGACGGGGCCGAAGATCCACAGGTCGAGCAGCTGAATCGAAAAATAGCCCAGCACCCAGACGACGCTGAGCGACCAGCCGAGCAGGGGGCTGAACACGAGCGCGCAGGCCGCGGCCATGCCCAGCCGCTGCAACAGCGCCTTACGACGCTGGCGAATGGCGCCCGCCCAGGAGTCATCCAGGGCGGCGGCAGGCATGTCGGCTTTGGCGATCGCCATGCGGATCCCCCGGACCGGGCGTGGTCGCCCGTGTCGCATCATGCGCGGCGGGCCCTAACGCTCCGTCAACGGGCCGCGCCAACGGCCTCGCTTGCTGTGGAGAATCCGTCGGCGCGCAGGCGAGCCGCAAGATCGCGCTTGATGCGTCCCACCAGGCCCGGGCCCTCGTAGACGAGCGCGCTGTAGACCTGCACGGCGCAGGCGCCGGCCCGGATGCGGTCATAGGCCTCCGCGCCGGAATCGACGCCGCCGACGGCGATCAGCGGCAGGCGGCCGGCCGACGCCTCCGCCGCCGCGCGCAACGCCGCCGTCGCGCGGTCCTTGAGCGGCGCGCCGGAGAGGCCTCCGGCCTCGCTCCGCCAGGCGGATTTCAGCCCATCGGGACGGTCCAGGGTGGTGTTGGCCACGATCAGGGCGTCGACGCCGTGGTCCAGCGCCGCCTCGACGATCAGCTGGATCTCCGCCGCCGTCAGGTCGGGCGCGACCTTCAGAAACACCGGCGTGGGATCGCCCGCCCGGGCCTCGTCCAGCCGTCCGAGCAGATCGTCCAGCGCGGCGCGCCCCTGAAGGTCGCGCAGGCCGGGCGTATTCGGCGACGAGACGTTGACCGTCATATAATCGGCCAGACCCTTCAGCCGTCTCAAGCCGGCGACATAGTCGGCGGCCTTGTCCTCCGTGTCCTTGTTGGCTCCGAGGTTGGCTCCGACCACGGCGCCGGCGGGACGGCGAACCAGACGGGCGGCGAACGCTTCCAGCCCCTCGTTGTTGAAGCCCATGCGGTTGATGATCGCCCGGTCCTCGGACAGGCGGAACAGGCGCGGCCGGGGATTGCCGGGCTGCGCCCGGGGCGTGACCGAGCCGCATTCGACGAAGCCGAAGCCCAGCCGCGAAAGTCCGCCCAGCGCCTCGCCGTTCTTGTCCAGACCGGCGGCCAGTCCGACCGGATTCGACAGCCGCAGGCCCGCCAGCGAGGTGGCCAGCACGGGATCATCGGCCGGCGGCCTCGGCAGGGGCGCGAGCTTCAGCGCGAGAATGGCCACCCGGTGGGCCGTCTCCGGATCGAGGCGGCGCAGGGCGGCGGCGCCGAGGTCGGTCAGGCCCATCCGGTCGCTCCGTCCGCGAAGATCATCCCGCCGTCGTCGGTGACCGACAAATCGCGCTCCGAGACCGCCGCCGCCACCGGCAGCGGGCCGTACAGGTGCGGAAACAGGTCGCCGCCGCGCGACGGCTCCCACCGAAGCGCCTCGCCCAGAACGGTCGGATCGATGGTGACCAGCACCAGCCCGTCCCGGCCGGCGTAGTGCCGACGCGCCGTCTCCGCCAGCTGTCGGTCCGTCGACATGTGGATGTAGCCGTCGGCGCGGTCGACCGCCGAGCCGTCATACTCGCCGGTCGCCCGGGCCCTGGACCATTCGGTCCGGTCGACCAGCTTGTAGATCGCGTTCGTCATTCGGCAGTGAGATCGCGCGGTTGCAGATAACCCTCGAGCGTGGGTCGGCCGGCGGCGTCGACGGCGAAGATCGCCGCGGCTCCGGGCGGGAAGCCGCCGCTCATGCGGTCGAGGATCGACGGCGAGGCCGCGCCCTCGACCAGATACTCGACCGCCAGCAGATGAATTCCGGGATTGTGCGCCACGACCATCAGGCAACCGGCCTCGTCCTCCACCGCCTCGACGAGGCGGCGCAGGGCGTCGGCGCCGCCGTTGTACAGCGCCTCGTCATCGCGAATCTGCACATCGCCGAAGGCGTCGTGGAGCAGATCCCAGCTTTGGCGGGTGCGCGCGGCGGGCGAGACCAGCGCCAGATCCGGCCGCAGGCCGCGCCCGGCCAGGGCCCGCCCCATGGCGGCGGCGTCGGTCCGGCCCCGCGCCGACAGAAGGCGGTCGCGGTCCCGGCCCGACCCCGCGGCGCGTTCGGCCTCGGCGTGCCGCATCAGGATCAGTCTCTGCATGTCCGCCCTTTAGGGCCTGCCGCCCGGCCTGCAAAGCCGCTGAAACGGTCAGCGGGTCTCGCGGCGGCTGCCTGACGCCGGCTGGGGCCGCAGGGCGGGCGCCAGCACCGGCGCGGCGGCCACGGCGCCGCCCGGATGCACCCGCGCATAGGCCTGCCGGGTCGCCTCCAGCAGGATGACTCCCGCCGCCCCGGGCAGGACCCGCCGACCGATCTGCTCGAAACCGTCGGCGAAGGGCAGCATGGGCCCCCACGGCGGCACATAGAGGGTCTGCGACCAGGCGGTGGGCTCAAGTCCCGCGCCGCGGACCAGCCGTTCGAGCTGGCGTCGGGTGAAGGGCCGGCCATAGCCGAACGGCGTCGCCTCGACCCGCGACCACAGCCCGCCCCGGGCCGCGGCGATCAGGATGATCCGCCCGGCCGGCGACAGGGTCCGCACCGCCTCCAGCAGCAGGGCGGCGGCGTCGTCCGCCTCCTCCAGCGCGTGGACCAGCAGGATGCGGTCGAAACTGCCGGCCGCGAACGGCAGCCGGCGATCGTCGACCAGGACGGTGCGGTTGCGGCCCACCGACGGCCACAGCTCCACGCCCTGTCCCCCCGGCATGGCGGCGACGACCCGGCGGGCCCCGACGAAGGCGTCCAGCCAGGGCGTGGCGTAGCCCAGGCCCAGCACGTCGCAGCCGCCCGCTTCGCCCCAGGCGTCGCCAAGCCGCCGCGCCAGCAGGCGCCGCGCCAGCGCGCCGGCCGGTTCGCCGTAGAAGGTCCGAAGCTCCTCGATACTGCGCCGCATCCGGTCACCATAGGCCCCGGAGGGGGCCGCTGCTAGAATGCGGCATGCCCCTCGACGTTCGCCTGTTTCCCTGCCTGTCCGACAACTACGGCTTCCTGGCGCGCGACGCCGCGACCGGCGTCGTGGCCACCATCGACACGCCCGACGCCGACGCCATCCTGGCGGCGCTGGAGCAGTCCGGCTGGGGCCGGCTCGACCTGATCATGAACACCCACTGGCACCCGGACCACACCCAGGGCAACGCGGCCCTGCAGGCGGCGACCGGCTGCGAGATCGTCGGGCCGGAGGAGGTGCGCCGGGCCGCGCCGCTGGATCGGATCGTGCGCGGCGGCGACACCGTCATGCTGGGTGAGACGCGGCTGGAGGTGACCGACACGCCCGGCCATACCTTGGGGCACATCGTCTACCGCGACATCGCCGGCGCTCAGGCCTTCGTGGGAGACACCCTGTTCGCCCTCGGCTGCGGCCGCCTGTTCGAGGGGACGCCGGAGCAGATGTGGGACAGCCTGCAAAAGCTCGCCGCCTGGCCGGGCGAGACCACCGTCTGGTGCGCCCACGAATACACGGCCGCCAACGCCCGCTTCGCCCTGAGCCTCGACGATCGGCCGGAGATGGCGGCGCAGGCAGCGGCGGTTGTTGAAGCGCGGGAGCGGGGCCGGCCGACCGTCCCGACCACGATCGGGGCGGAGAAGGCGTTCAATCCCTTCCTCCGCGCGGTCGACGCCGCCGACTTCGCGGCGCGGCGGGCGGCCAAGGACAGCTTCGCCGGCTAGAGCGAAATCAGTTGAGTTGGACGCAGTCGGACCCGGCTCAGATTTCGCTCCGCATTGGAACTGGACCATTTTTTGGCTTCAGGTCGATTCGACCTGAAGCAAAAATGGTCTAGCTTCGGGGCAGGATGGTGCGGATCACCCGGGCCGAGGAGGGTCGGCCGGCCATCCCCTCTTCAGGATCGACGATGACGGTCAGGCGGCCGCGCGAATAGGTCACGCCGGCCCGGGGGCCCTCGATGATGGTGATGCTGCGCAGGTCGCTGACGTACTGCCGGGCGGTCGGCGAGCGGGCGATGCGGATCACCGCCTCGGTGGCGACGATCATGGCCTCGACGCACAGCGCCTCGGACTGGTCGACATTCACATTGACCTCGACGAGCCGCCCGCCCACGGCCTGGCTGACCATGTGGCTGCGCTGGGCCATCAGGCGGAACAGCAGATGCGGCCCGAGGATCGGCGGCGTCAGGCTCGGGCCGGCGCCGGTGAAGGAGGCGGGCGAGCCGCCGGGGGCGCGCGGCGTGTAGACCGTCATGCCGCCGCTGGGGGTGACCCTCAGCACCTGCTCGCCGGCGTCATTGCGATAGATGACGTCGCCGCGCGGCGCGGCGCTGGGCCGCAGCACCCAGGTTTCGTCCCGCTGCTCGAAACGAAGCAGCGGATGGCGGCCGGAGCGGTCGAGGATGAAGCCTTCGCCGGAGTCCGCCACATAGCGGCCTACCGGCGGCAGAGCGGGCGCGGAGGGACGGCGGTTGTGCAGCGCCCGGCTCTGTTCGGCCTGGGCGTTGCCACGGGTCTGGGCCGCCGCTTCCGGGGCGACGAATAGCAGCGACAGCACCGCCGCCGCGAGGGCGATCGCCATCGCGGTCGGAAGCGGCCGTCCCGCCGTTCTGACCCTCGCCGTCAACTCCATGGTCTCTGTCGTGCAATCGCCGCGCGGCGGATTTTGGGCGGAAGCGCGGTCAGCCGACCAGATACTGACCACCGTTCAGCGACAGGGTGCAGCCTGTGACATATCCGGCACGTTCGCCGGCCAGCCACGACACCATATCGGCGATTTCCTCGCCTTTTCCGAGCCTTCCCACCGGGATCTGGGCGATGATCCCGGCCAGCACCTTCTCGTCCATGGCCCCGACCATCTCGGTGTCGATGTAGCCGGGCGCGATACAATTCACCGTGACCCCCTTACGCGCGTTCTCCAGCGCCAGCGCCTTGGTGAAGCCGATCATCCCGGCCTTGGCGGCGGAATAGTTGGTCTGGCCGATCTGGCCCTTCTGGCCGTTGATCGAGCTGATGTTGACGATGCGGCCGAAGCCGCGGTCGCGCATGCCG
>DASRXE010000274.1:0-6620 GCA_035654315.1 Brevundimonas sp. | reverse complement strand
GAAGACGCCGCCGGCGAAGAGCCTGCTCGACGTCATGCTGCTGATGAGCTTCTTCCCGCATCTGGTGGCGGGGCCGATCGTGCGGGCCTCGGACCTGCTGCCGCAGTTCGACCGGACGCCGCGGCTGACCCGGGCGATGGCCACGCATGGCCTGCTGCTGATCGTCTGGGGGCTGTTCAAGAAGACGGTGATCGCCTCGGAGCTGTCGGTGAACCTTGTCGATCCGGTGTTCTTCGATCCAACGGCGTACGGGGCGGTGGATATCGCGGCGGCGGTCTATGGCTATGCGGTGCAGATCTACTGCGACTTCTCGGCCTATTCCGACATGGCCATCGGGCTGGCGGCGCTGCTGGGCTATTCGTTTCCGAGGAATTTCGACCAGCCGTACCGGGCCAGTTCGATGCAGTCGTTCTGGCGGCGCTGGCACATCAGCCTGTCCAGCTGGCTGAGGGACTATCTGTATGTGCCGCTGGGGGGCGGGCGGAAGGGGCTGTTCGCCAGCTGCATCAACGTCTTCATCACCATGGTGCTGGGCGGGCTGTGGCACGGGGCGGCGTTGACCTTCCTGGCGTGGGGGGCGCTGCACGGGGGCGTGCAGGTCGTCGAGCGGCTGTTCCGCGCCGCCTTCGGAGATCGGAAGGTGCTGCCGACCGTGGTCGGGGTCCTGCTGACCTTCCACATCGTCTGCCTCGGCTGGATCCTGTTCCGCGCCGAGAGCTTCGGACTCGCGATGCAGATGCTCGAAGGGCTGGGGCGGATCGGGCCGGTGGTGATGCTGACGCCGCTGCTGCTGGCGCTGATCGCCGGCGGGCTGGCCATGCACTGGCTGCCGCCGCGGGCGGTCGAGGGCGTGGCCGAGCGGCTGAAGACGGCGCCGTCGATCACGCTCGGCCTGCTGATCGGAGCGGCCATCCTGCTGGTCGAGGCGGTGCGGCCCGAGGGCGTGGCCCCCTTCATCTATTTCCAGTTCTAGGACGTTGGACCCGGGATGACCGACGAACCCGAAGATCCGCAGACGCCGCTGGAGCCGTTCCCGGCGCACCAGCCCGAGTCGCCCTTCCCGCCATTGGGCGAGAGCGTGGCGCCGCGGCAGCCCGACCCGCCGAGCGACTGGATCGAGACGGCCGACGCGCACGACCTGCCGACCCGCGAGAACGCCCTGGTGGCTCTGGGCCGGTTCGCCTTTCCGCCGGCGCCGCCCCTGGACGACGAAGGGGTGGCGGCGCGGGACCGGCGCTGGACCAGCCGGACGGTCGGGGTGGCGGCGGCGTTCCTGCTGGTGTTCAACGCCGTGTCGCCGCTGAACTGGTCACGCCAGCAGCCGCCCGGGTGGGTTCCGGACACGGTGCGTCAGCTTTCGGAAGTATGGGTGGCGCAGCTGGCGGTGTTCGCTGTCGATCAGCCGCGGCAGGGCGCGCGCGAGGCCTGGGATGCGGCGCGGCGGGCGCGGTTCGTCGGGCAGGCGCCGGCCGAAGAGTCGACAGCGGCGGCGGAGTCGTGAAACCTTGCGGTTGAGGCCGTCGCTCGCGACGGCCGTGGGGACGGGGGCGTTTCGATGAGGATGAACCGGCGGGCGGCGCTGGCCGGAGGTACGGCGGCGGCGATGCTCGGGCCAGTGCTGGGCGCGGCGCGGACGCAGGAGTCGGTGCGTATCCGCAAGGGCGCGGGCGAGCTGACCGCGACCAGCGACGACGTGGTCGCCTTCGGCGAGGCAGTGCGGATCATGAAGCGGCGGCGCGACGCGCTGTCATGGATCCGGCAGAGCCAGATTCACCACCGTGACTCCCAGCACAACAACGGCCTGTTCCTGCCGTGGCACCGGCAGCAGCTGGTGCATATGGAGCGCATCGTGGCGCGGCTGACCGGGCATGACGCCTTCGCCATGCCCTATTGGGACTGGCAGGAGCATCGATTCCTGCCGTCGTGGATCAGCGACCGGGACTCGCCGCTGTACGAACGCAACCGGGCGAGGGGGGTGGAGACGCTGGACTTCGCCGAGGCGCGGTGGGCGGAGTCGCCCTATACGGCCAAGCTGGCGTCGGACGGCTTCGAGACCTTCTGCGGCAAGCTGCCGGAAGGCGCGGGGATGGTCGAGGGCTATGGCCACAACCACATCCACCAGCTGGTCGGCGGGGGCATGCGCCACCCGCGGACATCGGCCCTGGACCCGATGTTCTGGCTGCATCACAGCAATGTCGACCGGGTGTGGGCGACCTGGCACCGAAATCGCGGTCATGAGCTGTACCCGCCCGAGTGGACGGCGCGGACGGTGACCGGCTTTGTCGACACCGACGGGCAGGCGGTGGGCGACCTGCCGGTGGCGGCGGCGCTGGAGACGCGGCCGCTGGGCTACGACTATGACCGGCCGTATCCGTTTCCGGTATTCAACGTGCCGGAGGGCGGACCGCCGGGCGCGGCACGGCGAATTCCCCTCGGCGGCCAGAGCTGGACGGTGCGGGCCGAAGCGGCGCCGGGCTCCGGCCGGATCAGCCTGATGCTGCCGGATGAGGCGGTAGCGCGGATGCGCGAGGCCGACGACACGCTGATGATCACGGGCGAGGGGGCGGTGGCCTATGCGCGCGAGGCGGCGCTGGAGGACCGGTCGCTCGAAATCCGCATGACGGCGGGAGGGCGGGAGCGTTCGCTGGGCTCGTCGCCGACCTTCGTGCACCTGCCGGAGCCGGGGGGACATCACCAGCACCGGGGTCCGTATGTGCTGCCGTTCCGGTTCGGCGAGGAGGTGCTGAACCTGTTGGCCGCGAGCGACGGGCCCGCCGGGGTGACGGTGTTCGCCGAGGACCTGGACCCGGCGGCGGGCCGGCCCGAGGCGCGGGCGGCATGGATCGAACTGAGGCTGACGCTGACGGAGACGCGCTGGGCATGAACCGGTTGAGGATCCTCCTGTTGCTGATGCTGGCGGGCCTGGCCGCCGCCCCGCTGGCCGGCTGCGCGCCGGTCCAGCAGGAGCCGCCGTCGACGATGGCGCCGCCCCCGCCGCCCCCGCCTCCACCGCCCCCGCCGCCTCCAATGGCGCCGCCGCCGGCCGAGGCCGACATGTGGCCGGACGGGGTGGTGCCGATGTGCTTCCAGGCGCCGGCCGAGGCGGACGGCTGGGCGCGGGCCAAGGTGATGGACGCGGCGGCGGCATGGGAGGCGGTGGCGAAGGTCGAGTTCGACATCCGCGCCGACTGCGCCGGCAGCCCGGAGTCGGGACCCGGCCGGCGCATTCCCATCCGCATCGCTCACGACCCGGAGCTGTTCGCCTCGGCCAGCCATCTGGGGGTCAATCTGGTGCGCGGCGGGACGATCACGCTGAACGCCGAATACCTGGTTACGAACCGCATCTGCGGGCGGCGGGGCAGCGTCGGGCGGGAGGGCTGTTTCTACGCCGACGCCCTGCACGAGCTGGGGCACGCGCTGGGCTTTTCGCACGACCACGTCAGTCCGCGCGCGCCCGACTGCGTGGCGCGGATGAGCACGCCCGAGCCGGAGGTGGCTGACGAGACCTATTACGACGCCGCCTCGATCATGAACTACTGCAACCCGGAACGCTGGAACGGGCAGCTGAGCCCGGCCGATATCTGCTCGATCCGGGCGGCCTACGGCGACCCGGCGGGACGGCGGCCGTCGCGGGCCAGCTGCTATGCGATGACCGGCGCGCGCGAGCGGACGTAAAAGGGCCCGGCGTCGCCGCCGGGCCCTCGTCACGCGGTGAGGCGCTCAGCGCTTGCGGGCGGCCTCTTCGCCGCCGCGGCCGTCGCCGCCGTCGGAGACGTCGCCGACGATGGGGTTCTCGGCCTGGACGCGCGGCCGGTTCTGGCGCCAGCTGTCGAAGTCGGACGAGAATTTCTCGCGACGTTCGTTGCGCCAGTCGCTGTAGTCCTTGTCGAAGGCCGACAGTTGCTGCTCGCGCCAGTGCAGGTAGTCGGGTTCGAAGTCGTGGTGCTGGTGGCTCTGGCCGCCCATGTTGCGGCCGGAGCCCTCCCAGATCTGGGAGCCCGGGGCGTAGGCGTGGCTGGCAGAACCCTGACCTTGGCCGCCGTAGGTCTGCGCGCCGTAGTTCTGGGCGCCGTAGCTCCGGCCGCCATAGCCGGGGCCCCCGTAGCCCTGATCCGTCGGCGAGGCGTAGGCGGACGGACCGTAGCCGGACTGGCCGTACGACGGGTTGCGCGTCACGCCGGTGTCCTGGCCGAACTGGGGCCCCGCGCCGTACGCCTGCGGGCCCGACTGATAGCCGCCCGGGCCGTAGGGGCCGCCGGGGCCGCGATCACCGGTGTAGGGGGTCGACATGCCCTGCCCGTAGTGGCTCTGCTGGTTCTGACCGTAGCCCCAGCCCGACGACTGTTCGCGGCCGTAATCCCGGCCCTGTCCGCGGAAGGCCTCGGCGGTTCGCCCGCCGTCGCCGCCGCCCCAGGTGCGGTATTCCTCGGGCCGGCGCTCGCCGCCGCGGGCGCGCCACTCTTCGTTCTCGGGCCGCTCGGGCTGATCCTGATGTCGGAAGGGATTCTGCATGGTGATGCGCTCCGTGGATGGGGAGTGCAAAACAGGGCCTGACGGCGGATGTTCCGGTGAAGCCCCCGTCTCACGAAGGTGTCAGCGCCGGTCGCGGGGGTGCAACAATCCTGTTGCGCGCGCGTAGCTTATCTGGCCACGCTTGTGGTTCGTTGCAGCGGGAGCGGCATGGCCTTCGACGAGATGTCAGGAGACGCGACCGTCTATGGGGCGGACGTCCGGGAGAGTTATCGGGGACTGGCGCGCTGGCTGGCGGACGCGCCCGAGGGGCTGCTGCAGGCGCGGTCCCGACAGGCCGAGCTGTTCTTCCGCCGGATGGGCATCACCTTCGCGGTCTATGGCGACGCCGAGCCGGGCGAGCGGCTGATCCCGTTCGACGTCGCGCCGCGCATCATCGGGGCGGCGGAGTGGGCGGGGCTGGAGGCCGGGCTGGTCCAGCGGGTCAGGGCCATCAACCTGTTCCTGGCCGACGTCTACGGGCCGCAGGAATGCCTGAAGGCCGGGGTGCTGCCGGCTGAACTGGTGCTGACCAACCCCCACTATGCGCCCGAGATGCAGGGGCGGCGACCGCCGCGAGGCGTGTGGGTGCAGATCGCCGGCGTTGATCTGGTGCGCACCGGCGAGGACGACTTCTACGTCCTGGAGGACAACTGCCGCACGCCGTCCGGGGTCTCCTACATGCTGGAGAACCGCGAGATGATGATGCGGCTGTTCCCGGACCTGTTCGCCGACTATCCGGTGCGGCCGGTCGAGACCTATACGGACATGCTGCTGGCGTCGCTCAGGGCCTGCGCGCCGGAGGCGGCGGGGAGCGATCCGACGATCGTGGTGCTGACCCCGGGACCGTTCAACTCGGCCTATTACGAGCACAGCTTCCTGGCCGACAAGCTGGGGGTCGACCTGGTCGAGGGCCGGGACCTGTTCGTCGACGACGGCAAGGTCTTCATGCGCACGACGCAGGGCCGCCAGCAGGTCGATGTGGTCTATCGCCGGATCGATGACGACTTCCTCGATCCGCTGACCTTCCGCCCGGACTCGGCGCTGGGCGTGCCGGGGCTGATGACGGCCTATCAGGCGGGGACGGTGACCTTGGCCAACGCCGTCGGCACGGGGGTGGCCGACGACAAGGCGGTCTATACCTACATGCCGGAGATCATCCGCTTCTTCACCGGCGAGGAGCCGATCCTGAAGAATGTGCCGACCTGGCGGTGCCGCGAACCGGAGGCGCTGAAGCACGTGTTGGCCAACCTCGGTGATCTGGTGGTCAAGGAGGTCGGCGGCTCGGGCGGCTACGGCATGCTGGTCGGACCGGCGGCGTCGAAGACCGAGATCGAGGCCTTCCGCAAGCGGCTGATCAACGATCCCGACGACTTCATCGCCCAGCCGACGCTCGAGTTGTCGACCGCGCCGACGTTGGACAAGGGCGGCGAACTGGCGCCGCGCCACGTCGACCTGCGGCCGTTCGTGCTGACCAGCCCCGAGGGGGTGAAGGTGGCGCCGGGCGGGCTGACCCGGGTGGCGCTGAAGCCGGGCTCGCTGGTGGTCAACTCCAGCCAGGGCGGCGGGACCAAGGACACCTGGGTGCTGGATGTATGAATGCTGAGCCGCACCGCAGACAGCCTGTACTGGATCGGCCGCTATATCGAGCGGGCCGACTTCCTCGCGCGCATTCTCGAGGCGACGATCCGGCTGGCGGCCATTCCGAGCCGCGGCGACGGGGACGCGGAGACGGTGTGGGCCAGCGCCCTGGCCTGCGCCAGCGTGCCCAAGGCGCTGGGCCGATCGCCGACCGAGAAGTCGGTGCGCGAGTATCTGGCCTTCTCGCCGGAAAACCCATCGTCGATCGCCGCCTGCATCACCCGGGCGCGGACCAACGCCCGGTCGGTGCGCACGGCGCTGACGATGGAGGTGTGGGAGGCGATCAACGGGGCCTGGAACGGACTGGAGGAGCAGGGCCAGCCGACGCGGCGCGACGATTTCACCCGCTTTCTGGAATGGGTGAAGGCGATGACCCTGGCGGTCGAGGGCGCGACCTCGCGGACCATGCTGAGGAACGACGGCTACTATTTCCTGCGGCTGGGCGCGGCCATCGAGCGGGCCGACAACAC
>DASRXE010000273.1:0-4096 GCA_035654315.1 Brevundimonas sp. | reverse complement strand
TGAAGGCGGGGCTGATCAAAGGCGCGGCCCACATCACCGGCGGCGGCCTGATCGAGAATCCGCCGCGTTGCATCGCCGAGGGCCTGCACGCCGAGTTCGACTGGGACGCCATTCCGATGCCGCATGTCTTCCAGTGGCTGGGCGAGGTTGGCGGCATTTCGGATCACGAACTGCGCCGGACCTTCAACTGCGGCGTCGGCTTTATTCTGGTGGTCGCGCCGGAGAACGCCGAGCCTGTGCTGGCGGCGCTGCTGAACGCCGGCGAGGCCGCCTTCGTGTGCGGGCAATTGGCGGAACACTAGCGGCCCGGGCCGCGGGAGCGGCGCATTGACCGTCGCCCACCGCCCCGGCAAGGTCCGCGCCTTCCACATCCATGAGGTCGCCAATGCGCGCGCTGTCGATCGCCCTGGCCGGGCTGATGCTGGTTTCAGGTTCCGCCGCGGCGCAGGCGCCCGCACCGTCCGAGCATGCGCTGCTCCACCAGGTGGCGGGCGAGGTCCGGCCGGCGCGGATGCGCGCGGATATCGAGGCCCTGGTCGGTTTCGGCACCCGCCACACCCTGTCGGAGACGCAGTCGGACACGCGCGGCATCGGCGCCGCGCGGCGCTGGGCCCAGCGCCAGTTTGAGGACATCAGCCGCGAGTGCGGCGGCTGCCTGGCCGTGGTGACGCCGTCAGACACGGTCACCGGACCGCGCGTGCCGACGCCGACGGAGGTGGTGGACATCGTCGCCATCCAGCGGGGCTCGGGCGATCCTAACCGCGTCATCATCATCTCCGGCCACATCGACTCGCGGGTCAGCGACGTGATGAATTTCACCGACGACGCGCCCGGGGCCAACGACGACGCCTCGGGCGTGGCGGCGGTGCTGGAGGCGGCGCGGGTGCTGTCCAAGCACCGGTTCGACGCCACCCTCGTCTACGCCGCCCTGTCCGGCGAGGAGCAGGGCCTGCTGGGCGGCAAGATCCTGGCCGATTACGCCCAGGCCCAAGGCTGGCGGGTCGAGGCCAATCTGAACAACGACATCGTCGGCAACTCGGAAGGCCAGTCCGGCGTGCGCGACACCACCCGGGTGCGGGTCTTCTCGGAGGGCACCAAGACCGTCGAGACGGCGGCGCAGGCCGAGCGCCGGCGCTACAATGGGGGCGAGGTGGATTCGTCGTCGCGCAATCTGGCCCGATTCATCAATGCGATGGCCGACCGTTATCTGACCAATTTCGACGTCGAGATGATCTATCGCACCGACCGCTATGGCCGCGGCGGCGATCAGGTCGAGATGCTGCGTCACGGCTTTCCCGCCGTCCGCATCAGCGAAGGCGCCGAGAACTATGACCGCCAGCACCAGGACCTGCGGGTCGAGAACGGCGTCCACTACGGGGATGTCATCGACGGCGTCGACTTCGATTACCTGGGCCAGGTCGCGCGGCTGAACATCGTCTCCATGGCGGCGCTCGCCAACGCCCCCGCCACGCCGCTGGGCGTCACTATCGAAGGCGCGCTCAAGCCGGACACGACGGTGAAGTGGGATGCCGTCCCGGGCGCCGCGGGTTACCGGATCTGGTGGCGATCAACCACAAGCCCGCAATGGACCTACAGCCGCTGGGCGGGTTCGGCGACCGAGGTGGTGCTGCCGGGCGTAGTCATCGACGATTATTTCTTCGGTGTCTCGGCCGTCTCCGACGATGGCTACGAGAGCCCGGTGGTGTTCCCCGGCCCGTCAGGATCGTTCGTGTCGATCGGCGATCCGGTTCCGCCGGCGCGCTGATGCCGGACCTGCGTGCCGGCCGCCTTCGCGTCGCCGTCCTGATCTCCGGCTCAGGCTCCAACATGGCCGCGCTGATCGACGCCGCACGCGCCGACCACAGCCCCTTCGAGATTGCGCTCGTCATTTCAAACAGGGCCGACGCCGGGGGCCTGTCGATCGCCCGCGAGAAGGGCGTCGCCGTGGCGGCAATCGATCATCGCCCCTTCGGCAAGGATCGCGAAGCGCACGAACGTGCAGTCGACGCCGTGCTGCAAGAGCACCGCGTCGAGGTGGTGGCCCTGGCCGGCTACATGCGCCTCCTGACCCCGTGGCTGGTTCGTCGGTGGGCCGGGCGGATGCTGAACATCCATCCCAGCCTGCTGCCCAACTACCCGGGGCTGGACACGCACGCCCGGGCGCTCGCAGCCGGTGATCTCGAGGCCGGCTGCACGGTCCATCTGGTCACCGAGGGAGTCGACGAGGGGCCGATCCTCGCCCAGGCGAGAATTCCCATTCTGTCGGACGACACGCCCGCCTCGCTGGCGCAGCGCGTGCTGACCTCGGAACACCAGCTGTACCCGCGCGCGCTGGCGGACTTCTGCCGCTCGCAGATGAGAAGTTTGTAATCTGGCGACTTTCGCCGCGACAGCGCGCCGGGTTCGAGTCAGGTTGCCGCCGGATTTCAAATGGGGGCTTCCATGCTCAAACTTCGTCTGATGGCCTGCGCGGCCAGCGCCGTTCTCGTGCTCGCCGCCGGCGCCGCCGCCGCTCAGAACGCGCCGCCTATCGTCGAGATTCCGTCGACGACCCAGGCCGAAATCGGCGATTTCGGGTTCGACGCCGCCGGCATGGACACCGCCGTGGCGCCGGGGGATGACTTCAATCGCTTCGCCAACGGCGTCTATCTACGCGACACGCCGATCCCCGGAGACAAGACCTCCTACGGCGTGTTCGACATGCTGTACGACCGCTCGCAGGACAATCTGAAGTCGCTGATCGAAGAGAGCGCCGCCGCGCCTACGTCAAGTCCGGAAGCCGCCCGCATCGGCGCCTTTTACGCCAGCTTCATGGACGAGACGACGGTCAACGCCCTCGGGGCCAGCCCGCTCGAGGCCGATCTGGCCGAAGTCCGCGCCGCCGACACGCGCCAGGAGATCGCCGAATTGATGGGCCGCACCCAAAGCGGCTTCGGCTCGAGCCTGTTCGGCGCGGCGGTGTTCGAGGACCTCAAGGAACCGGACAAGAACAGCGCCTATGTCGTCCAGGGCGGCATCGGCCTGCCGGACCGCGACTACTATCTGGAAGAAGGCTTCGCCGAACAGAAAGCCGCCTATCAAGCCTATGTGGCCAAGGCGCTCGAACTGGGCGGCTGGCCGAATCCGCAGCAGGCCGCCGCGGACATCGTCGCCTTCGAGACCCGGATCGCCGAACATCACTGGACCCAGGTCGAGAGCCGGCAGCTGGAGAAGCTGTACAACCCAACCTCGGTCGCCGACCTGACCACGACGGCCCCGGGCTTCGACTGGACCGCCTGGGCGCGCGGCGCCGGCTTGGCCGACACGCCGACGCTGATCGCCATGAACAACACGGCCTTCCCGGGCATGGCTTCCGTCTTCGCGGAGACCCCGGTCGAGACCCTGCAGTCGTGGCAGGCGTTCCACATCATCGACCAGGCCTCGCCCTATCTGTCGCAGGCCTTCGTGGACAACCGCTTCAACTTCTACGGCAAGGTTCTGCAGGGGCAGCCGGAGAACCGGCCGCGGTGGAAGCGCGGCGTGCAGCTGGTCGACGGTTCGCTTGGCGAGTCGCTGGGCCAGGAATACGTCGCCCGCCACTTCCCGGCTGAATCCAAGGCCCAGATGGAGGAACTCGTCGCCAACCTGCGCCGCGCCATGACGGCCCGCATCGAGGGCCTCGACTGGATGAGCCCCGAGACGCGACAGCAGGCGCTGTACAAGATGAGCCGCTTCGGCGTGAAGATCGGCTATCCGGAGCAGTGGCGCAGCTATGACGGCCTGCGGCTCGAGCCGGGCGACCTGTACGGCAACGTCGAGCGGTCGGCGGCCTTCGAGTGGGCCTGGAACCTCGGCAAGCTGAACCGGCCGGTCGATCCGCTGGAGTGGGGCATGACGCCCCAGACGGTGAACGCCTACTACAATCCGCCGCGCAACGAGATCGTCTTCCCGGCGGCGATCCTGCAAGCCCCGTTCTTCGATCCCAACGCCGACCCGGCGATCAACTACGGCGGCATCGGCGCGGTCATCGGCCACGAGATCACCCACGGCTTCGACGACCAGGGGCGCAAGGTCGACGGCGACGGCGTGCTGCGCGACTGGTGGACGGCCGAGGACG
>DASRXE010000272.1:0-3629 GCA_035654315.1 Brevundimonas sp. | reverse complement strand
CTGAAGGCCGGCCGCCAGAAATACTCCCTGCTGCTGAACGCCGAGGGCGGGATCATGGACGACCTGATGGCGGGGCGTCCCGACCATGACGGCCTGTATGTCGTGGTCAACGCCGGCAACAAGGACGCCGACTTCGCCTTCCTGCAGGCCAACCTCGAGGGCGACGCCAAGCTGACTGTGCTGGCCGACCGCGCCCTGATCGCGATCCAGGGGCCGGAAGCGGCCGAGGTGATGGTGAAGCACGAGCCGGTGCTGGCCGAGTTCGGTTTCATGGACTGCGCCCGGCTGGTGCTGTTCGGGGTCGACTGCTTCGTCTCGCGCTCAGGCTACACCGGCGAAGACGGCTACGAGATTTCGGTCCCGGCGGACCAGGCGGAGCGCGTCTGGAACACCCTGCTGGAGGACGCCCGGGTCAAGCCGATCGGCCTCGGCGCGCGCGACAGCCTGCGACTGGAGGCCGGTCTGCCGCTGCACGGCCACGATATCGACGCCTCGACCAGTCCGGTCGAGGCCGCGCTGACCTTCGCCCTGTCGAAGTCGCGCAAGGAGCGCGCCGACTTCAACGGCGCCGGGCGCATCCTGAAGGAACTGGCCGACGGCCCGGCGCGGGTCCGCGTCGGCCTGAGCGTCAAGGAAGGCGCCCCGGCGCGCGAAGGCGCGGAGATCGCCGACATGGATGGCGGGGTGATCGGCAAGGTCACCTCGGGCGGCCCGTCGCCGACGCTGGGCCGCAACATCGCCATGGGCTATGTGCCGGCGAAATTCGCCGAACCGGGCACGGAACTGAAGGTGCTGGTGCGTGGCAAGCCCGCTTCCGCCGAGGTCGTCGCCACCCCGTTCGTCGCCACCCGCTACTATCGCAAACCCAAAATCTAGGACCAGAACCATGCGCTTCACCAAGGATCACGAGTGGGTTCGCCTCGAGGGCGACGTCGCCACCGTCGGCATCAGCAAGCACGCCGCTGAAGCCCTCGGCGACGTGGTGTTCGTCGAGACGCCGGAGGCCGGCAAGTCGGTCTCGCAGGGCGACAGCTTCGCCGTCGTCGAGAGCGTCAAGGCGGCCTCGGACGTCTACGCCCCGGTGTCGGGCGAGGTGGTCGAGGGCAACGCCGCCCTGGCCTCGGCGCCCGAGACCGTCAACGCCGATCCGGAAGGCGAAGGCTGGTTCGCCAAGATCAAGGTATCGGACGCCTCGCAGGTCGACGCCCTGATGGACCGCGCCGCCTACGACGCCTTCCTCGCCACGCTCTAATCCTTTCACGCACGGACCTCCCCCCGCCATGCGCTACCTCCCCCTGACGCCCGACGATCGCTCCGCCATGCTCGCCGCCACCGGGGCCAAGTCGATCGACGACCTGTTCGTGGACGTGCCGCAGGCAGCGCGGCGGGAGGGGTTCGTGGACCTGCCGCGCGTGGCGGGCGAACTGGAGGTCGAGCGGACGCTCGGCGCCATGGCCGCGAAGAACACCGCCGCCGGCTCCGTGCCCTTCTTCTGCGGCGCGGGGGCCTATCGCCACCACGTGCCGGCGACGGTGGATCATGTGATCCAGCGGTCGGAATTCCTGACCAGCTACACGCCCTATCAGCCCGAGATCGCCCAGGGCACGCTGCAGTATCTGTACGAGTTCCAGACCCAGGTCGCGAACCTGACCGGCATGCCGGTGGCCAACGCCAGCCTCTATGACGGTTCGACCGCCATGGCCGAGGGCGTGCTGATGGCGACGCGCGTGACCCGCCGCAACAAGGCGGTGATCTCGGGCGGGGTGCATCCGCACTATGTCGCGGCGACCGAGACCGTGGTGCACGCCGTCGGCGTCGAGACCGAGGTGCTCGCCGCCGCCGTGGACGCCGAGGCGGACGTCATCGGGCAGATCGGCCCGGACACCGCCTGCGTGGTGGTCCAGACCCCGAACGTGTTCGGAACGGCGACCGACGTGACGAAGATCGCGGAAGCCGCTCATGCGGCCGGCGCCCTGCTGATCGTGGTGGTCACCGAGGCCGTGTCGATGGGCCTGCTCAAGTCGCCGGGCGAGATGGGGGCCGACATCGTCGCCGCCGAGGGGCAGTCGATCGGCAATGCGCTGAATTTCGGCGGTCCCTACGTCGGCCTGTTCGCGTGCCGCGAAAAGCTGATCCGCCAGATGCCCGGGCGGCTGTGCGGCGAGACGGTGGACGCCGACGGGGCGCGCGGCTTCGTGCTGACGCTGTCGACGCGCGAGCAGCACATCCGGCGCGACAAGGCGACGTCGAACATCTGCACCAACTCGGGCCTGTGCACCCTGGCCTTCACCATTCACATGAGCCTGCTGGGCGAAACGGGGCTGCGCAAGCTGGCCCTGCTGAACCATGAGACGGCCTTGGCGACGCGCGATGCGCTGGCGGCGATCCCCGGCGTAGAGGTGCTGACGCCGCGTTTCTTCAACGAATTCGCGGTGAGGCTGCCGACGAACGCCACGCAGGTGGTCGATGCGCTGGCCGCCAAGGGCGTTCTGGCCGGCGTGCCCTATGGCCGCCTCGCCCCTGCCGCCGGCATGGACGACATCCTGCTGGTCGCCGCCACCGAGACCACGACCGAGGCGCATATCGCCGCCCTGAAGACCGCCCTGGCGGAGGTTCTGTAGTGAGCACCATGAACACCGTCGGACGCCCGACCACGCCGAACAAGGTCGAGAGCAAGCCCGCCACCCTGACCGGCGGGCGTGGCCTGTTGCAGGACGAGCACCTGATCTTCGAGAGCGACGGCTGGGGCAAAACCGGGGTCGATCTGCCGGAGCCGAAGGGCAATGGCGCCGATCTGGGCGAGCTGGTGCGCAAGGACCCGATCGGCCTACCGGGCCTGTCGGAGCCCGAGGCCATGCGCCACTATGTGCGGCTGAGCCAGAAGAACCACGCCATCGACCTGGCCATCTATCCGCTGGGCTCGTGCACGATGAAGCACAATCCGCGCCTCAACGAGAAGATGGCCCGCCTGCCCGGCTTCTCGGACATCCACCCGCTGCAGCCGCAATCGACGGTGCAGGGGGCGCTGGAGCTGATGGACAGCCTGGCCCACTGGCTGAAGACCCTGACCGGCATGCCGGCGGTGGCCCTGTCGCCCAAGGCGGGCGCCCACGGCGAGCTGTGCGGCCTGATGGCCATCCGCGCCGCCCACCGCGCGGCGGGACAGGGACTGCGGTCGGAGAACCCGCGCAACAAGGTGCTGGTCCCGACCAGCGCGCACGGCACCAATCCGGCCACCGCCGCCTTCGTCGGCTATTCGGTCACCGAGATCGCCCAGACCGACGACGGCCGCGTGGACCTCGCCGACCTCGCCGCCAAGCTGGGCCCCGACGTGGCCGCCATCATGGTCACCAACCCCAACACCTGCGGCCTCTTCGAGCGCGACGTGATCGAGATCGCGCGCCTGACCCACGAGGCCGGCGCGTACTTCTACTGTGACGGCGCCAACTTCAACGCCATCGTCGGACGGGTGCGGCCGGGCGACCTCGGCGTCGACGCCATGCACATCAACCTGCACAAGACCTTCTCCACGCCGCACGGCGGCGGGGGCCCGGGCTCGGGCGCGGTCGGGGTGTCGAAGCGGCTGCTGCCGTTCATGCCGCTCCCGCTGGTGGGCAGGGACGGTGAGG
>DASRXE010000271.1:0-19795 GCA_035654315.1 Brevundimonas sp. | reverse complement strand
CCAGACCATGGTCCCCCAGGCGAGGATGGTGACGTCGGCGCCTTCCTTCATCACCCGCGCCTTGCCGATCGGCTCGACGTATTTGCCGGTCGGGACCTGGGCCAGGTCCTGCGCCTTCCAGGGCGAGACCGGATTCTGGTGCCAGCCGTCGAAGGGGCCGTTGTAGAGGCGTTTGGGCTCGAAGAAGATGACCGGGTCGTCGTCCTCGATGGCCGCGGTCAGCAGGCCCTTGGCGTCATAGGGGTTGGACGGGATGACGACCTTGAGGCCGGCGATGTGGGTGAACAGGCTCTCGGGCGACTGGCTGTGCGTCTGGCCGCCGAAGATGCCGCCGCCGTAGGGCGAGCGCACCACGATGGGCGAGGTGAACTGGCCGGCCGAACGGTAGCGCAGCTTGGCGGCTTCCGAGACGATCTGGTCGTAGGCGGGGTAGATGTAGTCGGCGAACTGGATCTCGACGACGGGGCGCAGGCCGTAGGCGCCCATGCCGATGGCGGCGGCGACGATGCCGCATTCGCTAATCGGGGCGTCGAAGCTGCGGGTCAGGCCGTGCTTCTGCTGCAGCTGGTCGGTGACGCGGAAGACGCCGCCGAAATAGCCGGCGTCCTCGCCGAAGCTGAGGACGTTCGGGTCCTCGGCCATCTTGACGTGCAGGGCCGAGTTCAGCGCCTGGATCATGTTCATCGGCATGACGGCGGCGGCCTCGGGGGCCTCGGACTTCGGGGCGTTGTTCTGGTCGACCATGTCGGGCTCGACGCCGTCGATGCGGTCGGCTTCGGTGAAGGTGGTTTGTTCGCTCATGATCAGACCCCCACCTCGCGGCGCTGTTCGACGAGGCGCCAGTCCTCGGTGGCGTAGACCTCCTCGAACATGGTCTTCACCGAGGGGCGGGACTGGCCGAGGGTGCCGATGGTCTCGGACTCCTTGCCGGCGGCGCGGACCTGTTCGACGGCGTCCTTTCCGGCCGCTTCGTGCTGTTCGTCGGACCATTCGCCGAGGGCGATCAGATGCTGTTTGAGGCGGGCGATCGGGTCGCCCAGCGGCCATTTCTCGTGCTCGTCGCCGGGGCGGTAGCGGCTGGGGTCGTCCGAAGTCGAGTGCGGGGCGCCGCGGTAGGTGAACAGCTCGATGACCGTCGCGCCCTGATTGGTGCGGGCGCGCTCCTCGGCCCACTGGGTCGCCGCCCAGACGGCGAGGAAGTCGTTGCCGTCGACGCGCAGGGCCGGCAGGCCGTAGCCGATGGCCTTGGAGGCGAAGGTCGTCTCCAGGCCGCCGGCGATGCCCATGAAGGACGAGATGGCCCACTGGTTGTTGACGACGTTGAGGATCACCGGGGCGCGGTAGACGGCGGCGAAGGTCAGGGCGTTGTGGAAGTCGCCCTCGGCGGTGGCCCCGTCGCCGATCCAGCTGATGGCGATCTTGTCGTCGCCCTTGTAGGCGCTGGCCATGGCCCAGCCGACGGCCTGCGGGACCTGGGTGCCGAGGTTGCCGCTGATGGTGAAGAAGCCATAGTCCTTCGCCGAGTACATGATCGGCAGCTGGCGGCCTTTGATCGGGTCCGAAGCGTTGGAATAGATCTGGTTCATCATGGTCGCGAGCGGATAGCCACGCGCGATCAGCAGACCCTGCTGGCGGTAGGTCGGAAAACCCATGTCCTCGCGGGACAGGATCATGCCCTGGGCGACGGCGATGGCCTCCTCGCCGGTGCATTTCATGTAGAAGCTGGTCTTGCCCTGGCGGTGGGCGCGATGCATCCGGTCGTCGAAGGCGCGGGTCAGGATCATCGCCTTGAGGCCCTTGCGCAGGGTCTCGGCGTCGAGCTTCGGATTCCACGGGCCGACGGCGTTGCCCTCGTCATCGAGAACGCGGACGAGCTTGAAGGCGTGGTCGCGCATGTCGAAGGGCGCCGTGGAGACCTCGGGGCGTTCGACCGCGCCGGGCGCGTCGAGCTTGAGGTGGCTGAAGTCCGGCTTGTCGCCCGGCCGGCCCGAAGGCTCGGGCACGCGCAGCGCCAGCGGTTGCGTGTTTGGCTTTTTCATTCCGTCCTGCCGTCCGGTTGATCCGACCGCGTTTCCTCCGGCGCCCTGTAGCATGGTCCTTCAGCCAAGGCTCGCTCGATTTTGACCTTGCATATGCCGGTTCACGGGTATTTTATTGCGCCATAACAAGAACCGGAGAAACGCCTTGGCCGACGATCTGGATCCCGTGGACGCCCGGATACTGGATATCCTGCAACAGGACGCGGGACTGTCCGTGGCCGAGGTCGCCGAACGGGTGGGTCTGTCGGCCTCGCCGTGCTGGCGCCGGATCAAGAGACTGGAGGATACGGGCTTCATCCGCAAGCGGGTGACCCTGCTGGACGCCACCAAGCTGGGGCTCGATTTCGAGGTCTACGCCATCGTCAAGCTGAGCCTGCCGTCGACCGAGAACCTCGACGTGTTCGAGGCCGCGGTGGCCCGGTGGCCGGAGGTGGTGCAGTGCGCCACCATCACCGGGCGCGAGGACTATGTGCTGCGGATCATCACCTCCGACATGCACGCCTTCGACCAGTTTTTGCGCGAAAAGCTGCTCAGCCTCGGCATCGTCTCGGACTGCGAGAGCCACATCGTCACGCGCGGGGTGAAGAACGTCACCTCCCTGCCGCTGGGCATCGTCACGCCGCACGTCGGCTGACCGGATTACCGATCCTTGAGTTGGCCGATGCGTCGGCTGGGCGGATAGTCGCGGCGAACCTGGGAGGGATCGTCATGCGTCTTGTCGCGGCCATTGCGTTCGCCGGCCTTCTGGCCGGAGCCACGCCTTTGATGGCGCAGGAGGCCGGGGAGACCGACGTCGCCGCCTTCCAGCGCCTGCGCGCCGAGGGGGTGGCGGCGGCGAACGCCGACGATCTGGCTGTCGCCTCGGCGCGGCTGGCCGAGGCCGATGGGCATATCCCCAACCACCCCGGGCTGATGCTGATGCGGGCGCGGCTGGCGGCTGGATCGGAACAGCCGGAGGCGGCGCTGGCGCAGGTGCGGCGCTACGCCGAGGCCGGGCTGGTGGTGAACCTGGCCGGAGACCGGGCCCTGTCCACGCTGGCGGACCAGCCGGGGTTCGAGGCCGTCGCCGCCGTCCTCGAGGCCAATCGGGCGCCGGTCGGGGCCGAGCGGCTGACGATGCTGGCGGCCATTCCCGGCGGGGGGCTGGTCGAGAGCGTGGCGCGGGACGAGGCGCGCGGGCGCTGGCTGGTCGCCATGGTCCGCGACCGGACGATCGTGGCGCTGGACGACGCGGGCGCGGTGTCTCCCTTCCTTGCGCCCGGCGCGGAGATCGGCGGCGTGCTCGGGCTGGCCATGGACGTGGAGGCCGGGTTGCTGTGGGCCGCGACCGCGCCGGTTCCGCCGGCGGTGCACGGGCGGGCGGGCGACGCGCCGCCCCTCGCCAGCGCCCTGCTGAAGATCGACGCGGCCACCGGCCGGGTGCTGGGCCGCTTTCCGGCGCCGGAGGGTCAGATGACCGGCGATGTGGCGCTCGGTCCGGACTGGACGGTCTATGTCGCCGGCGGCGATCTGTTCCAGCTGAAGCCGGGTGGCGGGGCGCTGGAGGTGCTGTTGCCGGCGGGCCAGATGCGGTCGCCACAGGGCATGGCCGTGACGCCGGACGGCGAGGCGCTGATCGTGGCGGACTATTCGTCCGGCCTGTGGCGGGTGGACCGGGCGAGTGGCGCGGCCGTCCGGCTGGAAGCCCCGGCGAACGCCAGCCTGATCGGTATCGACGGCCTGATCTCCGACGGCCGCTTCGTCTACGCCCTGCAGAACGGCACGGCGCCGCAGCGGGTGCTGAAGCTGAGCCTCGACGCGGGCTGGACCCGCATCGAGGCGGTCGAGGCGCTGGCCGCCAACCTGTCGGCGATCGACGAACCGACGACAGGCGTGATCCACGACGGCGACCTGGTGTTCGTGTCGCGCTCGCAGTGGAGCGATTTCGATGGGGAGGGTGCGCCGAGGTCGGCCGACCGGGCGCCGGCGCTGATCGCGCGCCTGCGGCTCGATTGACCGGTCAGGGCAGGAGCAGCCCGACGCGCGCCGGACCGGAGCGGAGGCGTCCGGGCGGGTATCGGCCGGACAGCGATCGGCCGTTCAGGCCCGATCGGCGCTCGAAGGCGTCGAAGGCCGCTCGCTCGCCGGTCGCCTCAAGGGCCTCGTGGATCAGGGCGAGCCAGCCGAGGGTCTGGGTCTCGCTGAATTTCTCGGGGACCCCGGCCGCCCGCGTCAGCCCGATGAGCCCCCGGCGGTAGCAGATGTAGGCCTCGTGAAAGGGCGACCCGCCGGGCCCCAGCATGGCCCAGCCGACCCTCAGGTGATCGCGGTGGTTGAAAGCGGCGGGATCGACCTCGCCCTCTTCGAAGGCCCGGAGCAGGGCGGCTTCAGCGGTCATCTCCAGCCTCCTTGAGCCGGTGGGAATCGCTCGCCGTCAGTTCGAGGCCGTAGACGGTTCTGAGCTGCCGGACGACCTCCAGCGTCTCGTCGCCGAACGCCGCCCGGCCCTCGAAGGCGTGCAACACAATGCCCTCCAGCAGGTCGCCGAGGCTGCGGTCCTGATGCTCGGCGAGCGCTTTCAACACCTTGAGCAGGCGCTTCTCAATGCGGACGCCGGTCTGTGTGCGTTCGATCTTCATTGTTCATTGTTATCATGTTACCAAGGTAACAAGCAACAGGCTTGGCAGCCTCGGCGGGACGACGGATAAGGGACGCACAGGGAGGCTCTTCATGATCGAAATGGTGATCGACGCCCGGCGCAAGGATCTCGGCGGCTTCGAGGTCGGCCGGGTGCTGCCGTTCCACGCGCGGCGCATGGTCGGGCCGTTCATCTTCCTGGACCAGATGGGGCCGGCCGAGTTCGCGCCCGGGTCGGAATCGATCAATGTGCGGCCGCACCCGCACATCGGCCTGTCGACCCTGACCTATCTGTTCGAGGGCGAGATCATGCACCGGGACAACACCGGCGCGGTGCAGGCCATCCGGCCGGGGGAGGTCAACTGGATGACCGCGGGCAAGGGCATTGTCCACTCGGAGCGCACCGATCCGCTCAAGAAGAGCCAGGGCGGACCGATGCACGGCATGCAGGCGTGGATCGCCCTGCCGGACGAGGCCGAGGACGCCGACCCTTCGTTCCACCACCATGGCGAGGCCGACCAGCCCGCCTATGAGAACGGCGGCCTGTTCGCGCGGCTCGTCGCGGGCGAGGCCTATGGGGCCAGGGCGGCCGTGCCGACCTCGTCGCCGCTGTTCTATGTGCACTGGGAGCTGGCCGAGGGGGTGCGCACCACGCCGCCGCCGGGGCGCGGCGCCGGCGGCTACAGCGAGCGGGCGCTGTATGTGGCGAAGGGCGAGGTCGAGATCGGCGACCGCACCTTCCATGCAGGCCAGATGATCGTGCTGGAGCCCACGGCTGAGCCGACCGTGCGGGCGCTGAAGCCGTCGTCGGTCATGGTGCTGGGCGGGGAGCCTGTGGGGCCGCGGCTGATATGGTGGAATTTCGTGGCGTCGTCGCAGGCCAGGATCGACGCGGCCAAGGCGGACTGGAAGGCCGGACGCATGACCCTGCCCGCCGGGGATGATGTGGAATTCATCCCGCTGCCGGACGTGCCGTCGACGCCCGAACCGGCCCCGGCTCCGGTGAAGCCGGAGCCGACGCATCCGGTCTAGGCGCTAGAGCGAAATCGGTTGAGTTGGACGCAGTCCAACTCGGCTCAGATTTCGCTCCAGCATTGATTCTGGACCATTTTTTGGATTCAGGTCGATTCGACCTGAAGCAAAAATGGTCTAGGTCGCGGGCAAGCGATCCGCTCGGCAGAGCTGCCGGGCGCGCAGGGCCATCTGGCGGTCTCCCGCCTCACGCGCCTCGTTGCGGGCGTCGGTGCAGCGGCCGAGCTCGATCAGGGTGCTGACCCGGTTGGCGAGATCGATCCGTGCGAGAGGCTGGGCCGGCAGGTTGTTGCCGGAGGCCTGGTCGAGGAAGGTCTCGTATTGCGCGCTGACCCATGCGCTCTGGCTGAGCGAAGGGCGATCCGGGAGGACCCTCTGCGGGTGCGACGGCGGCGGTCCGGGACGGGACGGCGGTTGCTGCTGTGCGGCGGCCGGCAGGGCCAGCGCTGCGGCGGCGGCGACGATCAGGCAGGATGACATGCGTTGCATGGCGGTTCCTCCAGAGCGGGGTCAGCATCTCTCCATACCGGCGATTGCGCAACCGGATTAGTTCGCCTCTCGACGGACGCGGGTTGAATTCAGCCCTTCCAGCCCGATCTACCCGCCATGACCGCATTCTCCGTTCTCGACCTGTCGCCCATCGTGGAGGGTGGGGACGCCCGCCGCGCCCTGCTGGAAACCACCGAACTGGCCAGGGCGGCCGAGCGGCTGGGCTACACGCGCTTCTGGCTGGCCGAGCACCACAACATGCCGGGCATCGCCAGCGCCGCGACGGCCGTGGCGCTGGCGCATGTGGCGGCGGCGACGGAGACGATCCGGGTCGGCTCGGGCGGGGTCATGCTACCCAACCATGCGCCGATGGTGATCGCCGAGCAGTTCGGAACGCTTGAGGCGCTGCATCCGGGACGCATCGACCTGGGCCTCGGCCGGGCGCCGGGCACGGATGGAGAGACGGCGCGGGCGCTACGGCGCTATTTCGAGGCGGCCGACCAGTTTCCGCGCGACGTGATGGAGCTGCAGGCCTTCCTCGCCGACCCGGTCGAGGGCCAGCGGGTCACCGCTTGGCCGGGGGCGGGGTCGAAGGTGCCCCTGTGGCTGCTCGGATCGAGCATGTTCAGCGCCGAGTTGGCCGCGCAGTTCGGCCTGCCGTTCGCCTTCGCCAGTCATTTTGCGCCGGAACTGCTGCTGCCGGCGCTGCGGACCTACCGTGAGGGCTTCCGCCCGTCACAGCAGCTGGAGCGGCCCTATGCGGTGGCGGCGTTCAACGTCTTCGCCGCTGACACGGACGCCGAGGCGGCGCGGCTGTCGACCTCGATGCAGCAGGCCTTCGCGGCGGTGGTGACCGGCAAGCCGGGGCGGCTGAAGCCGCCGGTCGACGACATCGGCGAGGTGCTGGACGCGCGGCAGATCGCGGCCGTCGAGAGCCGGTTGACCTATGCGGCCACCGGCGGGCGGGAGACGGTGCGGGCGAAACTGGAGGCGTTCATCGCCCTGACCGGTGTCGACGAGGTGATGACGACCGGCATGATCCATGATCTGGAACCGCGTATCCGCAGTCTGGAGATCACCGCCGAGGCGGCGGAGGGGCTGTAGGTCAAAGCCCGCCGAGAAAGTCGAGCAGGAAGGCGTTCACCTGGTCCGGGCGCTCCTGCTGAATCCAGTGGCCGGCGCCGGAGACGACCGTCTGCATCCGCAGGTCGAGGAGCCAGTCCCTGAGCGCGGCCTCGGCGGGGCCGGCGTAGTGGCGCACCGGATCGCGCTCACCGACCATGAAGGCGGCGGGGACGCGGATGCGGGCGTCCTGCAGCCATGCAGTGCGCGCCCAGTTGAGGTCGAGGCAGCGGTACCAGTCGAGCGGCGCCTTGAACCCGCCGGCGGCGAAGGCGGCGACGTACTCGGCGAAATGCGCCTCGCTCATCCACGGCGGCAGGGGCGCATCGTCGGCGATGGAGGCGATCAGGCCGACGCCCTCGGGGAGGAAGCCGGTCGACTGGCGGCCCTCGGGCGTGGCGCCGTCATAGCCGTAGAACATCTTGCGCAGGGCGGTGGCGGGGTCGGCGTCGAACTCGAGGTGGGCGTCATCCGGCTGGAAGCGGCTGATGTAGAGGTCGCCGACGCCGAGCCGCTTCGAGATCGCGGCCATGGCGGCGGTGGGCGGCCCCTTGGCGCGGCGCGGCTGGAACGGCACCGACAGGGCGGCGACGGCGGTGAACAGGTCAGGCCGCGTCAGGGCGCAGTGCCAGGCCACCGACGCGCCCCAGTCGTGGCCGACCACCACGCACGAGGTCTCGCCCAGCGCCCGCACCAGATCGACCATGTCGCCGACGAGGTCGAGGATGCCGTAGGCGGCCGTATCGGCCGGCTTGTCGGTCCCGCCGTAGCCGCGCATGTCCGGCGCGACGGCGTGGAAGCCGGCGCAGGCGAGAGCCTCGACCTGCGCCCGCCAACTGACGGCCAGTTCCGGGAAGCCGTGGATCAGGAGGACGAGAGGGCCGGAGCCGGCTTCGAGGATCTGCTGGTTGAGCCGGTCGGTCTGGATGTGGCGGGTCTGCATGGGGGAAGCGGACCAGCCTTTTCCTCTCCATGCAACGGGGAGGAAAAGGTTACAGCTCGACCCCGGTCGTGCGCATGATCTCGGCGCGCAGCTCGGGCAGGCCGTCGCCCTTCTCGGCGGAGGTGACGATGACGGCGGGATAGGCGGCGGGGCGTTTGGCGATGGCCTTGAGGGTGGCGGCCTGGACCTTTTCCGCCTCGCCCTTCTTCAACTTGTCGGCCTTGGTCAGCACGATCTGGTAGCTGACGGCGGCGAGGTCGAGCGCGTCGAGGGCTTCGTCATCGACCTTCTTGAGGCCGTGGCGGGCGTCGATCAGCAGATAGACCCGCTTCAGGGTCACCCGACCGCGCAGATAGTCGCGGCCGAGGTCCTGGAATTTCTTCACCGTCGACTTCGAGGCCTTGGCCCAGCCGTAGCCGGGCAGGTCGACCAGCCGCATGCGGCCGTCGAGGTCGAAGAAGTTGACCTCGCGCGTGCGGCCCGGCTCGTTGGAGGCCCGGGCCAGCTTGTGCATGCCGACCAGGCCATTGATCAGGCTGGACTTGCCGACGTTGGAGCGGCCGGCGAAGGCGACCTCGGGCAGGTCGGGGTCCGGAAGCTGCTCGATCTTGGCGCACCCCATGACGAAGGTGGCCGGGCGCGCAAACAGGATGCGCGCCTGCTCCAGTTCCTCGGGTGTGAACTCGTCCAAGTCAGGCCTTCGCCTTCTTCATCCGGGCGATGAAGGTGTCGATCGGGTTCTCGGCCTTCAGGCGGTGCATGATGATGTACTGCTGGAAGATGGTCAGGATGTTCGACCACGCCCAGTAGATCAGCAGGCCGGCCGGGAAGGTGGCCATGATGAAGGTGAAGACGATCGGCATGAGCTGGAAGATGCGGCGCTGCATCGGGTCCGGCGCCTGCGGGCTCATCGCCATCTGCAGCCACATGGTCAGGCCGTAGAAGATGGCCAGGATGCTGAGCGCGAAGGTCCCGCCCAGCAGGCCGCCGATCAGGGGCGCCGAGGCCGGGTCCCACGGGATCAGGCCGAACAGGTTCCAGATGGTCGTGGGGTCAGGCGCCGAGAGGTCGCGGATCCAGCCGAAGAAGGGCTGGTGCCGCATCTCGATGGTCACGAACAGCATCTTGTAGACGGCGTAGAAGACCGGAATCTGGAGCAGCAGCGGCAGGCAGCCGGCCAGAGGATTGATCTTCTCCTTCTGGTACAGGGCCATCAGCTCCTGCTGCTGTTTCTGCGGCTCGTCGGGATGCTTCTTCTTGATCTCCTCCATCTTCGGCTGGAGGTTCCGCATCTTGGACATGCTCTCGTAGCTCTTGTTGGCCAGCGGGAACATGATGAGGCGCACCACGAGGGTCAGGCCGAGGATGGCCAGCCCGAAGTTGCCGAGCAGGCCGTAGAAGAACTCGATCAGCCAGAAGATCGGACGGGTCAGGAAGAACAGGAAGCCCCAGTCGATGGCGTAGACGAAGCGCGGCAGGTCGAGGCTCTTCTCGTAGCCGGCGAGAATCTCGTTGCGCTTGGCCCCGGCGAAGAGGCGGCGGGTCTCAGTTATCTGGGTGTTCGGCTGGACGGTATGGTCCTCGCCCAGCATGCCGACGAGGTGAACCTTGTCCGCGGGCTCGCCGGGCCCGCTGGCGCGGAACTCGGCGTTGATGCGCTCGCCCTGGTCCGGGATCAGGGCGGCCATCCAGTATTTGTCGGTGATGCCCAGCCAGCCGCCGGTGGACTCGTGCTCCTCCGGGGCGTCCTTCTTGCCCCAGCCGCCGTATTTCAGCTGCGTCGTCGAATAGGATTCGCCGTCGCCGAAGGTGCCGATGGCGCCTTCGTGCAGGACCTGGTTGCGGCCGAGACTGTCCGGCACGCCCTGGCGCAGGACGGTGGCGGCCGGGGTCAGGGTCACCGCCTGGCCGCTGAGGTTGGCGACGGTGTCGGTCACCGTGAACATGTACAGTTCGTCGACGCTGATCCGGCGCGTGAAGCGCAGGCCGGCGCCGTTGTCCCAGGTCAGGACGACCGGGGTGGTGGGCGTCAGGGTCGAGCCCTGGGTCAGACGCCACGGCGTGTTCGGTCCGGGAACGCCGCCCGGGATGTTCGGTCCGGCCCAGCCGAACTGGGCGTAGAAGGCGTGCTCCATGCCCTCGGGACGGAACAGCTCAACGGCGGGCGAGTCCTTGTCGATGGTCTCGCGGTAGTGGGTCAGGAACAGGTCGTCGATGCGGCCGCCGGTCAGCGAAAGCGAGCCGGTCAGGGTTCCGGTCTTGATCGGCACCCTCTGGGCGCCGTTGCGGCCGAGGGCGACGGTGCGATCCTTGGTGAAGACGGCGGCGCTGGGCTGGGGCGCGGTGATCGGGCCCGTCGTGGACTCCGCCGCCGCCTGCTGGGCCGCGCGCCGGGCCCGGGTCTGCGGTTCCATGACGAAGAAGTTGTAGGCCAGCAGCATGAGGCCCGCGATCACGATGAAGATGATCGTGTTGCGGCTGTTATTCTGGGGGGGCATGGAGATCAGGAATCCTGGCCGGCGGGCAAGTGGAGGGCTTGGGGCGCGACATGGGGCGCCGGCCGCGGGGTCGCGAGCCTTGTAAGCGCCGATTTCACATCGTCAAGCAAACGGTCCCACGGACGGTCCGCCGTGCCCATGCGAGCGATGAAGACATAGTCGCTGCCAGGGATCGCCAGCTGGGGGGCGAGCGCGCGGGCGGCTTCCCGCAGGCGGCGCTTGGCGCGGTTGCGGATGACGGCGTTGCCGACCTTGCGCGTGGCGGTGAAGCCCAGCCGCACAGTGGGGTCGCCGTCCCCCCGATCCCGCCGCTGCACGACCACGGCGCCGCGGGCCTCTGAAACGCCTTTCGCGGCCGCCAGAAACTGGGGCCGCGATTTGAGGCGTTCGATTTTTAAGGTCTGCTGCATAGTCCTCCCCCATTGGGGGAGGGGGACCGCGAAGCGGTGGAGGGGGCGAAACCGCATCCACCGGGTTCGGGTCAGGCCCCCTCCACCATGCTTCGCATGGTCCCCCTCCCCCGAAAGGGGAGGAACGGAAAGGCCTAGGCCGTCAGGCGCTTGCGGCCCTTGGCGCGGCGGCGCTGGACGATCTTCTGTCCGTTCTTGGTGGCCATCCGCGAACGGAAGCCGTGACGGCGCTTGCGCACGAGTCGCGACGGCTGATAGGTCCGCTTCACGGTCGGCTCCTGGGACTGAAAACAAGGTGGGCGGCGGAAAGTGGTCCGTCGCGGGAAGGGCGGGCGTATAAGCGGGGAAGCCCGCGGTGTCAACGCCGCGAGCGGTCAGCGGAGAGACGATGCATCGGGTCAAACGCTTCCTGCCCCTCGTCGCGCTGGCCTGCGTGATCACCCTGATCTTCGCCATGGGCTGGAACCGCTACCTGTCGCTGGATACGCTGCGCGACCACGGCCAGAGCTTCCGCGCCTTCACGGCCGACAATTACATTCTCAGCCTGCTGATCCTGATGCTGCTGTTCGCGACGCTCACCGCCAGCATCGTGCCCGGCGTCTTCTTCGTCACCATCACCGCCGGCTATCTGTTCGGACCGTGGGTCGGCGGCGTCGCCACCTCGATCGCCGCCACGGCCGGGGCGCTGGTGGTCTACGCCGTCACACGCTCGGCCCTGGGCGAGGCGCTGCGGCGCAAGGCCGAGCGCGACGCGGGCCTGATGCAGAAGGTCTGCGCCGCCATAGACAAGGACACTTTCTGGTACGTGCTGGCCTCGCGGCTGGCGGTCGTCGTGCCCTTCCATATGATCAACATCGCGGCGGGGATGATGTCCGTGCGGCTGCTGCCCTATGCGGTCGCCACGGTGATCGGTCTTTTGCCGGCGCACATCATCTACTGCTGGATCGGGGCGCGACTTAACACCCTGCTGGTCAGCGACCCGGATCCGGACATCCAGGCCCTGTTCAACCAGTTCTGGGCGCCGATGGCGGGCGTATTCGTGCTGGCGGTGGTGCTGCCGTTCGCCATGAAGGCGGCGCAGGCCGCGCTGCGGCGGCGGGACCCGGCGTGAGCGACGCAGCCATTGGTCCAAGCTTTGCGTTAGGAACCGCATGAGCGCGGAGCGGCCCCTGCTGAGCGATGTCGGACGGCGCCTGCGCCTGCCGGCCGACTGGCGCGATCGGCTGGGCTTTCACCGGCCTGACGCCTTGGCGTGGCGGTTGCTGGCTCTGACCTTCATCTTCACCGTCGTGGTCGAGGTGCTGATCGTGGTGCCCAGCGCCGCCAACTTCCACGATCGATGGCTGCTGGACCGGCTGCAGTCGGCCGAGCTGGCCTCGGTCGGGGTCGAGGCCCTGCCCTATTCGGCGGTCGAGGACGACGCCGCCGAACAGCTGCTGGCCATCGGCGGGGTGCAGGCGGTGGTCGTCGGCGACCAGGGCGTGCGCCGCCTGCTGCTGCAGGCCCCGAACCTGCCGCGCACGCCCGAACTGATCGACCTGCGCGAGCGCCGGCCGCTGGCGCGGCTGCTCGATCCGTGGCGGACGCTGTCCGGGCACCCGGACCGGTCGGTGCGGGTGCAGGCGCGGCCCCGCTACCGGTCGGGCGACTTCATTGAAATCCTGGCCCCGGCCGAGCCGCTGAAGCTCGAGCTGCGGACCTTCCTGGTCAACAGCCTGCTGACCTCGCTGCTGATCTCGCTCGTCGCCGGCGGGCTGCTGTACGGCGGCCTCGCCTTCCTGGTGCTGCAGCCGCTGCGCCGGGTGACCCGGTCGATCGAGCGGTTCGCCCTTGATCCCGAGGCGGAGGGCGATCCGCCCAGCGACCGGCAGGACGAGATCGGCCGGGTCGAGCGCGAACTGGCGCGCATGCAGGACGAGGTCCGCCAATCCCTGCGGTCGCGGGCGCGGCTGGTGGCGTTGGGCGAGGCCGTGGCCAAGATCAACCACGACCTGCGCAACATGCTGACCTCGGCCCAGATCGCCTCGGAACGGCTGGCTGACTCGCCCGATCCGCAGGTGGCCAAGGCGCTGCCGCGACTGGAGCGGGCGCTGGGCCGGGCGGCGGCGCTGTCGCGCAATGTGCTTGAGTACGGGCGCAGCGAGGAGCCTGAGCCGCAGCGCAGCCGCTTCGCCCTGGGGCCCGCGGTGGCGGCGGCGGCCGAGGACGCCGGCCTGTCCGACGAGGGGGTGCGGCTGACCAGGGCGATCCCGGCCCGGTTCACGGTCCACGCCGACGCGGACCAGTTGCACCGCATCCTGCTGAACCTGATGCGCAACGCCCGTCAGGCCATCGAGGGCGACGCCACCCGCGTCGGCCGCAAGGGCGTGGTGAAGGTCAGCGCCGCCATGGAAGGCGGATCGGCGGTCATTCGCGTCGCCGACAACGGGCCCGGCATTCCGCCGCGCCTGTCGGGGCAACTGTTCGAACCCTTCGTCAGCGGCCGGACGTCGGACGGAACGGGTCTGGGCCTGACCATCTCACGCGAGCTGGCGGTCAGCCACGGCGGGGACCTGGCGCTGGTCGACACGGGACCGGAGGGCACCACCTTCGAACTCCGCCTTCCGGATTGAAGAACGGCGCGGCGCCAAATCCCCTGATCGGCGTTATCTGTGCGGAAGTCATCGCGGCGGCTTCGGCCGCCGCGCCGTTCGACAAGGAGTCAGCCATGATCCGCATCACCCTGACCGCCGCCATGGTCCTGGGGCTCGCCGCCGCGCCCGTAGCCGCCCAGACAGCGCCTCCGTCGCAGGAAACCAGTCCGGCCCCGGGCTCGGAAGCGGCGCTGCGCCTGAAGGGCGAAACCAACCGGCAGGCCCCCGATTCCAAACAGATTCCAGCGGAAGTGGCTGAAACCGCCCGTCTCAACGCCGAGATCGTCGCCCGCAACACCGCCGCCGCCGAGGCCGAGGCGCGCGCGCGGGCCGAGTACGAACAGGCCAACGCCGCCTGGCGCGCGGAGGCGGCCCGCTTCGAGGCGGAGCGGGCCCAATGGGAGGCCAGCACGACGGCCGCCTCCGCTTCCGTGAACCCCACGGACTGATCCGGCGGACATTGCGACGCGCCCGCGCGCGTGACACCGTCAGCGGCTTTCGGGGAGCCGCATGTCCGACGCCGTCGCCGATCCGCCTGTCGAGCCCGCCGAAGACCGACGCGCGGACCGGCCCCTGCGCGGCGGTGGCATAGACGTCTGGCGGCATCCGGCGCTCGTGCGGATCACCCACTGGCTCAACGTCGTCGCCGTGGTGGTGCTGCTGATGAGCGGGCTGAACATCCTGGCGGCCCATCCGCACCTCTACTGGGGCCTGCGCTCGACGTTCGCCGATCCGTGGCTGAGCACGCCGACGGTTCCGGACTGGCTGTTGATCCCGCAGGGCCGCAACCTGGCCGAGGCGCGCAATTGGCATTTCCTGTTCGCCTGGGTCTTCGTGATCAACGGCCTGGTCTATCTGGCGTGGTCGCTGGCCAGCGGACGCTTCCGGCGGCGGCTGTGGCCGACCGGGACCGACCTGCGGGGGTTCTGGCCCTCGGTGAAGGAACACGCCCGCTTCCATTTCCCGGCGGACGACCACGCCCGGACCTACAACGTCATCCAGAAACTGACCTATCTGGCCATGGTCCTGGTCATCCTGCCCCTGATGCTGGTCACCGGCCTGTCGATGTCGCCCGGCTTCAACGCCATCGGCGGGGTGCTGCTGGAGATCATGGGCGGTCGGCAGTCGGCGCGAACCCTGCATTTCATCTCGGCGGCGCTGATCGTGGTCTTTATCGTCGTCCACGTGGGGCTGGTGATCTGGACCGGCTTCTTCAACAACATGCGGTCGATGATCACCGGCTGGTTCACGATCCAGCCGCCGGGCTCGACGGTGGGGCCGAAGCTTCGGCGGCGGCGCGACGAGGGAGAGCCGCCATGAACCGCCGTCGCTGGCTGACCGGGGCGCTGGCGACCGCCGCCGCCGGATTCGTCTCCGCCTGCGGCGAGGCGAGCTGGCGGCTGTCGGAACAGGCGCGGCGCATGGGCGAGGGGCTGACGCGGCGCGCGCAGCGCCTGCTGATCCCGCCCGACGCCCTGGCGCCGACCTACAGCCGGGCCGAGGTATCGCCGGACTTCCGGGCCAACGGCTCGATCGACCCGGCGGCGGCGGACTATGTGGCGCTGAAGGCCGACGGCTTCGCTGGCTACCGGCTGGTCGTCGACGGGCTGGTCGAGCGGCCGCTGTCGCTCAGCCTTGCCGATCTGCGGGCGCGCCCGGCCCGGACCCAGATCACCAAGCACGACTGCGTCGAGGGCTGGACCTCGATCGGCGAATGGACCGGGGTGCGGCTGGAGACGCTGCTGGACGAGGCGGGGCTGAAGCCGGAGGCCCGCTACATCGTCTTCCACTGTTTCGACGCCCTCGATCAGCGCGAGGACGGCGAGCGCTATTACGAAAGCATCGACCTGGTCGACGCCCGGCATCCGCAGACCATCCTGGCCTATGGGATGAACGGCGAGACCCTGCCGGTCCCGCACGGGGCGCCGCTGCGGCTCAGGGTCGAGCGCCAGCTGGGCTACAAGCACGCCAAATACATCCGCCGCATCGAGGCGGTGGAGAGTTTCGCCCACATCGGCGGCGGCAAGGGCGGCTATTGGGAAGATCGGGGGTACGAGTGGTACGCGGGCATATGACGAGCCATCCGACGAGACGCGCGCTCGGCCTCGGCGTCGGCGCCGCCGTGCTGCTCTCCGCCGGCGCCGCGAGGTCGGCCGGGCGCACCCCGTCGGCGAATACGACGTCGGGAGTGGTAACCGGTGTCACCCAGGACGGCGTCGCCGCGTTCAAGGGTGTTCCGTACGGAGCTGACACCGGGCCGAGGCGGTTTCAGCCGCCCGTTCCGCCGACGCCATGGCGCGATCCGCGACCCTGCCCCGGCTACGGCCACGCGGCGCCCCAGCGCAGCAACGAGCGGGACCAGTCGGAAGACTGCCTCTATCTGAACGTCTGGACGCCCGCGACGGACGGCGCGCGGCGGCCGGTGCTGGTCTACATCCACGGCGGCGCCTATTCGAACGGCTCGGGGTCCAGTCCGCTTTATGACGGGACCCGGCTGGCGCGGCGGGGCGACGTGGTGGTGGTGACAGTGAACCACCGCCTCAACGTGCTGGGCTACGGCTATCTCGACCGGCTGGCGGACGGGTTCAGGGACACTGGCAACCTCGGGCAGCTGGATCTGATCCTCGCCCTGCGCTGGGTTCGCGACAACATCTTTGCCTTTGGCGGCGACCCCGGCTGCGTCACCCTGGTCGGCCAGTCGGGCGGCGGGGCCAAGATCGCGACGCTGATGGCGATGCCGGCGGCGGCGGGTCTGTTCCATCGGGCCGTGACCATGAGCGGGCAGCAGGTCACGGCGTCCGGGCCGCTGAACGCCACCCGCCGGGCCGAGGTCTGGCTGGCGGCGCTCGGGCTGACCCGGGAGCGGATTGACGAGGCGCGCACCGCGCCGGTCGAACGGCTGATCGAGGCGACCAACGCGACCGATCCCATTCTGGGCGGTTCGCTGTATTTCGGCCCGGTGCTCGACGGACGCGGCCTGATCCGGCACCCGTTCTGGCCGGATGCCCCGGCGCAGTCGGCTCACATCCCGATGATGATCGGCAACACCCGCGATGAGACGCTGGCCTTCCTCGGAAGCGATCCCGCCAATGCGGGGCTGACCTGGGATACGCTGCCCGGGCGGCTGACGCCTTCGCAGATGCGCATCGACGTGGCGCCGGAGGAGGTGGTGGCTTGGTACCGGCGTGAGCATCCCGGACTGACGCCGGACCAGGTGCTGATCCGGGCCACCACCGCCGCGCGGTCGTGGCGGGCGGCGGTGATCGAGGCGGAGATGCGGGCGGCGCAGGGCGCGCCAGCGTACGTGTACCAGCTGGACTGGGCGAGCCGCCTGCCGAACGGCCGCACGGGCGCGTGGCACACCTCCGACATCCCGCTGATGCTCGACAACGCCGCGGCCGAGGGGTCGGGCGCGGTTGGCCCGGAGGCGCAGAGGATGGCCGACCTGATGAGCGAAGCCCTGCTGTCCTTCGCCCGCACCGGCGCGCCCGATCATCCGGGCCTCCCGGCCTGGACGCCGTATTCGCTGGCCCGGCGGGAAACAATGCTGATGGACCTGCCGCCCCGGATGGAGAACGATCCGCGTGGGGATGAGCGGCGCTTCTTCGGGCGCATTCCCTATGTGCAGCCGGGAACCTAGCGTGGGCGCCGGACGGAAAGGATGCGGAATGCGGATCAGGCGAGGGACGGCGGTCGTATTGGCGGCCTGGACGCTGGCGGGGGGCGCGGGCGCCCAGGAGATCATCAACCCGACCTGGGCGTCGATCCCTGACGGCGAGGCCATGGCTGACGCCTATCCGGAGTTCGCCTCAATGGTGCGGCTGGAGGGCGACGTGAACCTCGGATGCCGGGTTGCGCCGGACGGGACTCTGTCCCTCTGTCGGGTCAACACCGCGACTCCCGCCGGACTGGGCTTCGACCGCGCGGCTCTGTCGTTGACGTCCCGGTTCCGGGTGAACCCGCGACAGGTGGACGGGCAGGTGACCAAGTCGAGCATCCAGTTCACGATTCGCTTCCGCATGGCGCCCGAGGAAACGCCGCCGCCGTGGACAGGCAAGGAACCCTCGCCGGAGCATCTCGCGAACGTCGCGGCCCTGGTGAAGGCGCTGGAGCTGTTGCCGGATCTGGGGGTGGATCTGGAAGTGCTGGACCTGCAGGTCGACCCCGACGTGGAGGACCGGCTGCGGGCAATGGTCGTTCAGGTTAACCGTGAACTGGGAGACGAGAAGGTGCAGGCGGCGGTGCTGGCTTTCGCCCGGCTGCTGAGCCCGGAACAGCTGGCGGCCATGGAGACGGGGCGGGCATGGCCCCCCCGCCCGCCCGAGTCGACCCTCATGAGCGCCGGCGATGTGGCTCACCGGGTCTCTGAAAGGATGCAGGAACGGTTGAGGCAGCTCTATTGCGCCGAGTTCGAATGTCTTGAGCGGACCCCGACGCCGGACATATGAGCAGACGAGCGGCGGCCCTCAGCCGGCAGACGCGTCCAGCCGGACCTCCGCCCGCCCCTGGTTGCTCTCCACCCCCGCCTCCAGCACCTCCATGACCGCCAGCGCCTGCTCCGGCGGGACCGGATCGGGCCCGGCGCCCGACAGCGCCGCGGCGACCGCGTCGTAGAAGGCGAGGTAGTCCCCCGGCGGGCCCCGAACGGTCTCGCGGCGACCGGAGGCGCCGTCCACCCGGAGGGCGGGCGACGGGTCGACCCCCCAGCCGGGGCCGCCGACCGGCAGGCCGGCCTTGAGCTGGTCCTCCTGCACATCGAGGCCGGACTTGATCCAGCTGGCGCGGGACCCGTGGACGGTGAAGCGGGCCCCGGGGGCGGGGGTGGTCATGTCAGCGTGGAGGATGACCCGCCTGTCGGCATAGCGCAGCACGGCGTGGGCCCAGTCGGTGGCTTGCCCGCCCTGGCGCAGGACGGCGAGATCGCAGGTGATCCCCAGCGGGCGGCCGAACAGGACCAGGGCCTGGTCGATCAGGTGCGGGCCGAGGTCGTGCCAGACGCCGGCGCCGGGCTCGTCGCGCTCGCGCCAACGGTCGCGGACCTCGGGCCGGAAGCGGTCGAAATGGCTCTCGAAGGTATGGATCGGGCCGAGGCGGCCGCTGGCGAGTTCGGCCTGCAGGGCGAGGAAGTCGGCGTCCCAGCGGCGGTTGTGGAAGACCGACAGGAAGAGGCCTTGAGCCTCCGCGAGGGCGGCGACGTCGCGCGCCTCGGCGAGGTTGAGGGCGAAGGGCTTGTCGATGACCACCGCCTTGCCGGCCTCGAGCGCGGCCCGGGCGTGGGGCGCGTGCAGGGCGTTGGGCGTGGCGATGACGACCAGACCGACGGCGGGATCGGCGAGGGCCGCGTCGAGGGTGGCGGCTGGCCGGGCCGAGGGCCAGGCGGCGGCGAGCGCCGGGGCCTGGCTGGTCACCACGGTGTGCAGCCTTAGCCCGGCGCAGGCCGAGATCAGGGGCGCGTGTAAGGTGCGTCCGGCGTAGCCGAAGCCGACGAGGGCGACGTTGACCGGGCGGCGGTTCAGGCGTCGACGCCCTCAATCCGGCGCTTGTTCATCAGGGCGTCGAAGCTGTCCCAGACGCCGGCGGCGCCGTGCCACGAGCCCCTGGTGGCCGCCTTGGAGTATTCGGTGGCGCGGGCCTCGAAGAAGTTGGCGTGCTCGACGCCCGAGAGCATCGACTGCAGCCAAGGCAGCGGGTTTTCCCTGGCCCCGTACAGCTCGGGCAGGTGCAGCTGGCGCAGGCGCCAGTCGGCGATGAAACGGATATAGGCCTTGATGTCCGAGGGGGTCATGCCGTTGACCGGCCCCATCTCGAACGCCAGGTCGATGAAGCGGTCCTCCATCTCGACCACGGTGCGGCAGCATTCGACGATGTCGTCCGCGACCGCCTTGGTGACCGCCCCCGTCTCCTTGTTGAAGGCGTGGTAGAGCTTGATGATGCCCTCGCAGTGCAGGCTCTCGTCGCGCACCGACCACGAGACGATCTGGCCCATGCCCTTCATCTTGTTCTGGCGCGGGAA
>DASRXE010000270.1:0-8034 GCA_035654315.1 Brevundimonas sp. | reverse complement strand
CAAGCCGGGCGACCTGGAGCTGGTCGAGGCGCCCGTGCCGGCGCTGAACGAATCGGAGGTCCTGGTCCGCACCGTCTATCTTTCGCTCGACCCGACCAACCGCACCTGGATGAACGACGCGGAAGGCTATCTGCCGCCGGTGCCGCTGGGCGGAGTGATGCGCGGCCTGACCCTCGGCGTCGTCGAGGAGACCCGCTCCAGCCGATTCCGGGTCGGCGATATCGTCACGCCGCTGTCCGGCGGCTGGGCCGACTACGCCGTCGTCCCCGAGATGCAGCTGCGCCAGGTCCACCGGGCGCCGGGTCTGCCGCTGACGGCCAACCTGTCCGTGCTGGGCATGACCGGCATGACCGCCTACTTCGGCGTCACCGATGTGCTCAAGGCCAGGGAGGGCGAGACGCTGGTGATCTCGGCCGCGGCCGGCGCGGTCGGCTCGATCGCCGGCCAGGTGGCCAAGGCCAGAGGCGCGCGCGTCATCGGCATCGCCGGCGGACCGGACAAGTGTCGCTGGCTGACGGAGGAGCTCGGGTTCGACGCCGCCGTGGACTACAAGAACGAGGACGTCGGCGAGGCGCTGGACCGGCTGGCCCCGGACGGCATTGACCTCAATTTCGAGAACGTCGGCGGCGACATCATGATCGCCGTGTTCAACCGGCTGAAGACCCACGGACGGATGGCGGTGTGCGGCCTGATTTCGGCCTACAACGCCACCAAGGCGCCGCCGTCGCCGAATTTCGCCCGCATCATCACCCATCGCCTGAGCGTCCAGGGCTTCCTGGTGCTGGACTACGCCCACCGGGGCCGCGAGATGGCCGCCGAGATGGGGCCGTGGCTGCAGGACGGCACGGTCAAGTGGAAGGTCCATGTCGACGACGGCCTCGAAGGGGCCGTGGGTTCGCTGAACCGCTTGTTCACCGGCGACCACGACGGCAAGCTTCTGGTGCGGGTCTCCGAAGAGCCCGCTGGCTGAGGGCCCCGGAATGACCGAACCGCTCCACGTCCATTTCGAGGACCTGGCCGTGGGCGAGGTCGTGCCGCTGGGCGCCTGCATGGTCGATGAAGCCGCCATGGACCTGTTCGTCGAACGGTTTTCACCGGGCTGGGACGCCGCCTACGGTGCGCCTGACGCCATGGTCTACGCCCTGTGGAGCCGGCTGTTCGCAGACAGGGTCTCCGGCTGGGCCCAGTCGAAGGTGCTGGCGGTCGACGGCCTGCGCTACCTGCGCAATCCGCCGCCGGGCGAACTGATGCGCGGCCGGATGACGGTCATGGGCAAGGACCCGGTCGGCGACGAGAAGGGCATCGTCATCGCCCAGCATGACCTGCTCGACGAGGCGGGACGGCTGGTGTTCTCGTGCCTGACGCGGGCTCTCCTGGCCCGCAGGTAGGCAGGCTGGCGTAGAAAAAGGGCGGCCCGCCGAAGCGAGCCGCCCTGATGCCTGCCGCCTGTTGCGGCCGCCCTTAGAGCGAAATCGGTTGAGTTGGACGCAGTCGAACCCGGCTCAGATTTCGCTCCGCATTGAAACTGGACCATTTTTTGGATTCAGGTCGATTCGACCTGAAGCAAAAATGGTCTAGGCGTTGCCCGCCGCCGGCTGGGCCGCCGCGGCCTTCTGGAAGGCGACGGCGATCAGACGATCCCAGCCCAGCAGCGACACCAGGTGGGCGTAGATCTGGCCCAGGGCGCCGTTGTCGCGCAGTTCGGCCAGCTTCCCGGCCGGCAGGGCCTTCAACTTGTCTTCCGAGACCGCGAAATACTCGGCGATCTTCTGCGGTTCGGCGGCGGTGCCGTCGGGGTTGCGCGGCGTGAAGACCGACTCGCGCGTCTCCAGCAGTTCGAGCTCCGTCAGCAGCTTGACGAAGGCGTCGGTGCGCAGGCGCTCCTGCTCGAAATTGTTGCAGAACTCCATCGCCTGCTGGGTGTAGGGCGACGGTTCGCCCTCGACGAACAGCGGGGTGGCGCCGCCTTCCTTGATGAATGCGGCGTCGCGGTCGACGCACAGGATCAGGCGCTTCTGGGCCTCGTCGTTGGCGAAGACGAACGGATAGCGACGGATATAGGCCGGGATGTAGGCCTCGGGGCGGAAGGCGCCGGCCTCGTCGACGAACAGGTTTTCGCCCGGGCGCAGGCCGAGGACGGCGACGGGCTGGCGCGCCTCGCCGACGAAGATCACCGGATAGCTCAGCGCGGCGGGCGCGAACTCGGTCACCGTGAGGGGCACGACGTTGGTGTTGGCCGCGAAGGCGTACGGCTGGTCGACCGGGTCGACGCCCAGCCCGCCGTGCGCCTCAACCGAGAGCGGCTCCGGCTTGCCGTAGAACAGAACGTTGCCCTGAAGCGGGCTGGCGGCGTTGGCGGTGGTGTCGGTCATGGACGCGAAACGAGCTCTGGAAGGAAAAAGGGAAGCGCGCTTCTAGCCCAGACGGTCCCGGGCGGCAAACGCGACGGGCCGACGCCTTCCGATCGCCCGCCGCGCGCCGCCGACAGCCTAGAACACCGTCCGGAGTCCGAGCACGAAGTTTCGGCCTCTGAGCGGAGCCGCATGGGTCAGGAAGGAGGCATGGTTGAGGGCCAGTTCGTCGAACAGATTGTTGGCCCGAACATAGGCCTGGGCGCCGAACCCGCCGACCGTGAAGTCGTAGGCCGCCGTGGCGTTGACCATCTCGTAGCCGGGGGTGACCGTCTCGAACGCCGCCACATGATCCTGGTCGAAGACGTGATAGTATTCGACGTCCCCCGACCATGCGTTCCACAGGAATTCGCCGCGGACGCCCAGCCGCGCGGCCGGGATGCGCGGCGCATCGCCTTCGCCGTCCTCCAGCTCGCCGCGCACGTAGTCCCCGAACACCTCGGCCGTCAGCCACGGCGCGAAGCGGTGCTTGATCTCGCCTTCCAGTCCCGTGAAGGTCGCATCGCCCTGGGTGTAGCGGATCAGCCGGAACGCCTCGAACTGGTCCAGGGTGTCGGCGTAGATGTAGCCGTCATAGGTGTTGCGATAGGCGCTGGCCGAGAAGGTGGTGTCGCCGCGGGTCTTGCGCAGGCTGAACTCCACGGCGTTGACGGTTTCGACGTCCAGCGTCGGCGTGCCGATCTCGTAGGTGTTGGTCGCCAGGTGCACGCCGCGGGCGTAGAGCTCCTGGGCCGACGGGGCCCGCTGGGATCGCGACACTGACACGGCGGCAGACCAGTCGGGCGCGAAGCTCCAGATGGCGCCGCCCGAGATCGAGAACGGCTCGTGACTGGCGTCGGGCCGTCCGGCCGCTTCCGCGTCCTGCCATTCCAGTCGGCCCGCGACCTCGAACCGGAGCGGCCCCGCCTCGAACTCCTCGAGGGCGAACAGGGCGGTGGACGTGGTGCGGCTCTCGGGCAGGAAGGCCTCGTCGCCGAACGCGGCGAAATCACTGCGCGACGCCTGGACGCCGACGATGCCGCGCAGGCCGCCGATCGGCGCGTGCTCCAGTTCGAACCGCGCGTCATAGCCCTCATTGGTGAAGGTGGTCGCGACCTCGTCGCCCTCCTTTTCGTCATGGGCGTAGTCGGTGAAGCCGCCGCGGAAGCTCAGGCGTTCGACCCCGGCGAAGGGCTGACGAAGCTCGCCGCGCACATCCACACGCCGGCTGCGCAGATCGACGACCGGCGGCGCCTCGCCATGATCGTGTTCATGGTCGTGATCGTCTTCCTCGTCGTGGCCGCCGCAGTGCAGGCTCGACCCGTGCGGGTGGCAGGACTCGTACTCGTGGCTGTGGCCGGGCAGACCGTATTCACTCTGCTGCTCTGACCAGGCCACGCCGAGGTAACCCCTCGACCCGACCCACGAGGCGCCCAGCCCGAGCGTGCGCGTGTCGTTGAAGGTCCCCTCCACGTGATCGACGGGCGCCGCTTCTTCGTGCTCGTGATCCGGGTCCTCCCCCTCATGCTCATCGTGAGGCGGACGCCAGGTCGGGATGTCGTAGTCGTCGGTGCTGCGGTCCACCGCCTCCAGCCGGAAGGCCAGCGGGCCCGCACCCACGGTCAGGCCGAGAACGCCGGCGCGCTCATCGTCGGCCGTCCCGCCGCGCAGCTCGAAAGCGCCGGAGACCCCGTCGACCCGTCGCGTCGGAATGCGGCGGTCCACGACGTTGACCGCGCCGCCGATCGCCCCTCCGCCGTAAAGCAGGGCCGAGGGGCCGCGCAGGATTTCGATGCCGTCCACCAGCAGCGGCTCGACGCTGATGGCGTGGTCCGGCGAGATCTCCGACGCATCGAGCAGGGCCGCCCCGTTGCTCAGCACCCGCACGCGCGGCGACGTCTGGCCGCGGATGATGGGGCGGCTCGCTCCGCCTCCGAAGGTGTCGGAGTTGACGCCCGGAATCCCGTTGAGGGTTTCCCCGAGGGTGGACTGACGCCGGTGAACCAGTTCGTCCCCGGTCAGCACCGCGACGCTGGAGACGACATCATCCGCGCTGCGGCCCAGGGGCAGGGCGGTGACGACCACCTCCTCCAGTTCGGCCGGCGGCGCCGGATCCTGCGATTGCGCGACCGCGCCGCCGGCCGTGAGAGCCAGGCCGCTGACGGCGGTGAAAAGCAGGGTTCTGATGTGCATGATGGAAATCCCGACGCGAAACCTGAGGCGGGGATATGTTATACTGTAACGCGCATCAACCCCGTCGCCCGCCTGTCCAAAAAAAAATTAATCCGCCCGGCCAGCCGCGCACCCAGGTCATGCCCCGGATCGCCGCTCCCGTTGCGGCGAGACGGCCGAGCGACTAGCTGTGGCCCATGGGCGACGCCTGCCATCATGACCACGCCGGCGGCCCGCCTCGAGAGGCGGAGGTCCAGCGGGCCCTCGCCGCGGCCGGAGACCGGCTGACCGCCGAGGGCGAACGGCTGACCCCGGCCCGCCTTCGGGTGCTGGCGCTGCTGCTGGGCGCCGGCGAGCCGGTCAAGGCCTACGACCTGATCGCCCGCTTCGGCGTGGACGGTCAGCCGGCCAAGCCGCCGACCGTCTACCGCGCCCTGGAGTTCCTCGAGCGCAAGGGGTTGGCGCACCGGATCGCCTCGATCAGCGCCTATGTCGCCTGCACCTCAGGGGGGCGCGATCACGCGGCGGCCTTCCTGATCTGCGACTGCTGTGGCGCGACCGCCGAGGTGTCCTCGCCGGTCGCCGGCGACCTGGGCCGGGCCGCCGACGCCGCCGGCTACGCCATCGAGCGCACCACGATCGAGGCGCACGGGCGCTGTCCCGCCTGCCGCGTCGCCGCCTGAATCGGGGGATCGTCTGGCGCGCGGCGACGCCAGGTCCTATCTGGGTCCCATGGACGCGATCCGGCTCTCCCCGCCCCGCCGCCTGACCCTGCCGGTGTCCAACCGCTGGGGCGCAGGCGAGATGAGCGTGCTGGATTTCGGCGACGCCGAACGGCCCGTCGATCTGGTCTTCGTCCACGCCAACGGCTTCAACGCAATGACCTACCGGTCGCTGCTCGCGCCCCTGTCGGGCACGCTGCGGATCTGGGCGCCGGACCTGCGCGGCCACGGCCGCACCACCCTGCCGGCTGATCCGAAGGACCGGCGCGGCTGGATGGATCACCGCGACGATCTGATCGCCCTGCTCGACGCGCTGGACGGGCCGCCGACGGTGCTGGCCGGTCATTCGATGGGCGGCACGTCGGCGCTGCTGGCCGCCGCCGAGCGGCCGGAGAGGGTCTCGCAGCTGGTCCTGTTCGATCCGGTGATCTGGCGGCGCTGGACGGTGCTGGCCTTCCAGCTGCCGCTGCTGGACCGGATGGCCTCGCACATTCCGCTGGTGAAGAGCGCACGCCGCCGCCGCGCCGTCTTTGACAGCCGCGAACAGGCCATGGCCGCCTATGCGGGCCGCGGCGCCTTCCGCGGCTGGCCTGAGGTCATGCTGGTCGACTATCTGGCGGACGGTCTGATCGAGACGGCGGACGGCCTGGTGCTGGCCTGTCCACCGGAGTGGGAGGCTTCCAACTATGCCGCCCAGAGCCACGACCCGTGGCGCGCCCTGAAGCGGCTGGACCGGCCGGTGCGCATCCTCAGGGGCGAGATCGGTTCGACCTGCCACGTGCCCGTCCGGCCACGCGGCCTGCCGCAGGTGACGGTCGAGACCGTGGCCGGCGCCAACCACTTCTTCCCCATGCTCAAGGCCGACGTCGCACGCGACGCCCTGTTCGACGCGGCGGTGTGACGCTGGCCCCGGGGAGGGCACTGGCGCGGTCCAGTCCATGGGTCTAAACCGCCGCCAACCACAACAATCAGCCGAGGAACCGCCGCACCATGCGCGAGATCAACCATTTCATCGACGGCGCTTCGTTCACCGGCGCCTCGGGCCGCTTCTCCGACGTATTCAACCCGAACACCGGCGAAGTGCAGGCGCGGGTGCAACTGGCGTCTCCGGCCGAGATGGATCGCGCCGTGCAGGCCGCCCAGGCCGCCTTCGAGGGCTGGTCCTCGACCAATCCCCAGCGCCGGGCGCGGGTGATGTTCGAGTTCAAGCGCCTGGTCGAGGCGAACATGGACGAACTGGCTGAAATGCTGTCGTCCGAGCACGGCAAGGTCATCGCCGACGCGAAGGGCGACGTGATGCGCGGCCTCGATGTGATCGAGTTCGCCTGCGGCATCCCGCACGCCCTGAAGGGCGAATACACCCAGGGCGCCGGCCCCGGCATCGACGTCTATTCGATGCGCCAGCCGCTGGGCGTGGTGGCGGGGATCACCCCGTTCAACTTCCCGGCCATGATCCCGATGTGGATGTTCGGCGTGGCCATCGCCTGCGGCAACACCTTCATCCTCAAGCCGTCGGAACGCGATCCGTCCCTGCCGGTGCGGCTGGGCGAGCTGATGATGGAGGCGGGCGCCCCGGCCGGTGTGCTGAACGTGGTGCATGGCGACAAGACCGCGGTCGACGCCATCCTGACCCATCCGTCGATCCACGCGGTCAGCTTCGTCGGCTCGTCGGACATCGCTCACTATGTCTACCAGATGGGCGCCCAGCACGGGAAACGCGTCCAGGCCATGGGCGGAGCCAAGAACCACGGCATCGTCCTGCCCGACGCCGACATGGACCAGGTCATCAAGGACCTGTCGGGCGCCGCCTTCGGCTCGGCCGGCGAGCGCTGCATGGCCCTTCCGGTGGTGGTGCCGGTCGGCAAGGAGACGGCCGACGAACTGCGCGAACGGATGGTCGCCGAAATCCCGCGCCTGAAGGTCGGCGTCTCGACCGACGCGGACGCCCACTACGGCCCGGTCGTCACCGCGGCGCACCGGGCGAAGATCGCCTCGTGGATCGACAAGGGCGTCCAGGAAGGCGCCGAACTGGTCGTCGACGGCCGCGACTTCAGCCTGCAGGGCCACGAGAACGGCTACTTCATGGGCCCGTCGCTGTTCGACAACGTCACCCCGCAGATGGAGTCCTACCGGGAGGAGATCTTCGGCCCGGTGCTGCAGATCGTCCGCGCCGCCAGCTTCGAGGAAGCGCTGCAACTGCCGTCGAAGCACCAGTACGGCAACGGCGTCGCCATCTTTACCCAGAACGGCCGCGCGGCGCGCGACTTCGCCGCCCGGGTCAATGTCGGCATGGTCGGCATCAATGTGCCGATCCCGGTGCCGGTCGCCTACCACACCTTCGGGGGCTGGAAGCGTTCGGCCTTCGGCGACACCAACCAGCACGGCATGGAAGGCGTGAAGTTCTGGACCAAGGTCAAGACCGTCACCGCCCGCTGGCCCGACAGCGAACTGGAGCACGCGGATTCCAGCTTTGTCATTCCGACGATGGCGTGAGCCGGGCTTGACCGTCCGGGAAGACCGCCTCTAGCTGGGGGCGGCGCCGGGGCGTCGGGGGAGTTGTGATGAGTAGATTGCTGGCGGCCATGCTGGTCGGCGGGTTTCTGGCGGTGGCCGGCGCGCCCGCCCCGGCGCTGGCGGCGCTGAACGTCGGCTTCGCCCCGTTCGCCGCGGCGCTCGCGGTTCCGTCCGCCGCCAGGGCGCAGGTCATCGTGCCGCAGGCGCAGGCCGATGCGTCGATCGAGCACATGCGG
>DASRXE010000269.1:0-3082 GCA_035654315.1 Brevundimonas sp. | reverse complement strand
ACACGCGCACGGCCAGTTCGCGCACACCGTTGAGCTGGCTGGCGCCGCCGGTCAGGACAAGACCGGCGCCCGGCTCCAGCCCCACCCCGGCGTTGCGCAGCCGGTCGCGCAGCAGCTCCAGCGTCTCCTCGACGCGCGGGGCGATGACGGTCTTCAGCATGGCGCGCGGGACCACCACAGGGCCGGCTGACGGGTCCTCGCCGCGCGGCGGCGCCTCCAGCATCTCGCGGTCCTCATTGGCGCTGGCCATGGCTGAACCGTGCAGGGTCTTGAGCCGCTCGGCCCCCGCCCGCGAGGTCGACAGGCCCCGGGCGATGTCCGCCGTGACGTGGTCGCCGCCGACATTCAGGCTTTCGATGTGCAGCAGCGAACGCCCGCCCCACACGGCCGCGGAGGTCGCCCCGCCGCCCATGTCGATGCAGACACAGCCCAGGTCCATCTCGTCGTCTTCCAGCGCGGCCAGGGACGAGGCCACCGGCGCCGCGACCACGCCCTGCAGGTCCAGATGCGCCAGTTCGAGGCAGTGGCTCAGGGCCGTGAAGGCGCTCTCGGCCATCGACACGACCAGCAGGTCCAGCCCCAGCGAATGGCCCTTCATCGAGCGCGGATCATGCACGCCGCGCGCGCCGTCCACCGACCAGGCGATCGGCAGCACATGGATCGGCCGCCGGTTGGGCAGGCGGATCTGCGCCAGCGCCATGGCGATGGCCCGCGCCAGATCGGCGTCGCCGACCGGATTGGCGCCGAGGGAGACGCGGGCCTGCACCCGGTGGCTGGCCATCTGGCCGATGGCGGTAGTCACCACCACGCCCGAGACGGGAGAGCCGGCAGCGCGCTCGGCCCGCTCGACGGCGTGGCCGATGGCCTGCGCCGCCTCGTCCATGTTGACGATGCCGCCGCCGCGGATGCCGCGCGACTGGACGTGCCCCGCCCCCGCCACCCGGATGGTCCGGTCGGCGTGGCGGACGCCGTCGGGCTTCATGATGAAGCAGCCGACCTTGGCGTGGCCGAGGTCCAGCGCGGCCACGACCGGGGCGCGGCCCGCCGCGGCCTTCACGCCATCCACAGTTTTGTCCACAGACCGCCCGGCCATACGCGTTATCCCTGTTTCTCGGCGGCGCCGGCGGAGGGCCGGACGGCGACCTCCTCGGGCGTTCTCAGATCGATGCGGGCGAACCCGAGCTCCAGCAGCCGTTCGCGCTGATCCAGCGCGTCCAACTGGATCAGGGCCGCGTCCTGGTTGGCGGCGGGCAGCTGAATCAGGCTGCCATCCTTGAGACGCAGGTCCCAGCGCCGCTCGTCCACGCGCACCAGCGCCTCGAGCCGCCTCATCAAGCGCGGTCGCTCGGCGACCAGCGGCAGGATCTCGGCGGCCGCCTGTTCGGCGCCCTTGCCGACAACCAGCGGCAAATCGGGATAGCGGCCGGCGTCGGCGCCCCGGATCACCTGACCATGGCTGTCGATGACCAGGTTGCGCCCCTCGGCCTGCCAGATCGCCAGCCGGTCATGCTCGATGACATGGACGACCAGGGTGTTGGGCAGCAGCCGCACGACCTTGGCGGACTTGACCCAGCCGACGCCCTCGACACGCTCACGCACAGCGTCCAGGTCGACAGAGGTCATCGCCTGGCCGGGTTGCAACTGCGCCGCGCGGCGAATGGCGGCGGTGGCCTCGGCGGACCCGCCCTCGATAAACACCTTCTCGACCTTCAGCCCCATGCCCACCGCCAGTCCGTCGACGCCCTCGCTGAGCGAGGCGCCGATCCGGTCGGCCCGCGCGCCGGTGGCCAGGACGCCAGCCAGCACGACGACGCCGGCCACGATGGAGATCGCCACGGCGCGGGGCGACAGGTCGAGCCGGCCGATCGCCGCCATCTGGTCGGGCGTGGCCGGGGCGTTGCGGGGCGAGCGGCCCCGGCCCCCGGATTTCGGAACCGCGGTCCGCTTGGCGGGCTGCTTCGAACTCTGTCGCCGACCGCCGCGAACTACCGCGGGCATGAGGCGTCCTCCACCATCCACCGGACCAGGTCTTTGTAACCCATTCCGGCATGGGCGGCCTGCTCAGGGACGAGCGAGGTCGGCGTCATGCCGGGCTGGGTGTTGACCTCCAGAAGAACGAGAACGTCGTTAAGATCGTCATAACGAAAGTCGGTCCGCGACACGCCGCGGCAGCCCATGGCCGCGTGGGCCAGCTCGGCCTGGCGCAGCGCCGCCTCGAACACATGGGCCGGAATCTCGGCCGGCAGCTGGTGGATCGAGCCCCCCGGCGCGTACTTGGCCTCATAGTCGTAGAACCCCTTCACCGGGGTGATGTCGGTCACGGTCAGCGCGCGCGGGCCCGCCGGTTCGCCCAGGACCGCCACGCACAGCTCGCGTCCGGGAATATAGGGCTCGACCATCACCAGATCGCCATAGGTCCAGTCGGGCTCGCCGACCTGGATCACCGGGCCGTTGGCGCCTTCGGGCACCAGATAGACCCCGACCGACGATCCCTCGGCATTGGGCTTGACCACATAGGGCGGCTCGATGACATGGCGGCGCGCCACCTCGAAGCGGTCGAACAGTCCGCCGCCCGGCACCACCACCCCGGCCGCGCGCAGAACCGCCTTGGACTTATCCTTGTCCATGGCCAGCGCCGAGGCCAGCACGCCGGAATGGCTGTAGGGAATCTGCAGCGTCTCGAGCACGCCCTGCACGCAGCCGTCCTCGCCCCAGACGCCGTGCAGGGCGTTGAGCGCCACGTCGGGCTTCAGCGCCTTCAGCACGTCGGCGATATCCCGGCCGGCGTCGACCCGGCTGACCCGCGCCACCTGCCCCTCAAGGGCGTCGGCGCACTCCTTGCCCGAGCTCAGCGACACCTCGCGTTCCGGCGACAGCCCGCCCATGAGGACGGCGACGTGCAGGTCTGCAAAGGGGCGGGTCATCGGGTGTCCTGATCAGGCGGCTCGGCCGATCCGCTTGATCTCCCATTCAAGGTTTACGCCGAGTTTACTTTTAACGTCCGCACGCACGGTTTCGCCCAATCCCTCGATATCGGCCGCCGTGGCCTCGCCGGGATTGATCATGAAGTTGGAGTGCAGCT
>DASRXE010000268.1:0-2007 GCA_035654315.1 Brevundimonas sp. | reverse complement strand
CTCGACCAGCGTCGCATAGACCTCCCCGGCGGTCTTCACCGTGGCAGGGTCGATCTGTTCCATGGTGTCTTCGGCCGAGTGGATCAGCTGGAAGACGCGGGGGACGAAGCCCTCGGCCAGACCGTTGCTCTCGCCGCCGTTGAACGCGAGCCACATCTGGTGGGCGCCGACGTGGTCCTGGAAGCCCAGCGACAGCGTCGGGACCGCCGCCGCAGGCGCCGCTCCGTCGCCGAGGCCGGCGCCGGAGAAGGCGCGATCGTCCGAAGGCGGATAGACCGGGAAGCCGATGCAGTGCATCGCGCGCTCGGCGCAAACCTCGCGCACGGCCCGGACGAGGCCGGTCGACTGGGCGCCGTTGTTGAGGCCGTACATCAGGGTGTCGCCATAGCCGGCGACGTCGGAATTCACGACGGCTGCGACATTCGCCAGGCCGTGGGCGTCGATCCACTTCCGCGCGCCGATCAGACCCAGCTCCTCCTGATCGAACAGGATGATCCGGACGCGGTGGTTCAGGTCCTTGTTGCGGAGCGTCTTCGCGGCCTCGATGACGCCGACGACGGAGGCGGCGTTGTCGACAACCCCCTGCGACATCGTCCCGTCGTGCAGCACCACGGCGTCGTAGTGGGCGGTGAGCAGGATTTCGCGCGGGCCGTCGCCGATCGTGACGACGACGTTGCGACCTTCCATTTCTCCGATCCCGGGGTTGCCGCCGGCGAAGGTCTCGACCACCGGTTCGAAGCCGGCGGCGCGCAACTGGTCGACCACGACCTGGGTGCGGGCCTCGTTGCTGGGCTGAACGAAGGCGGCGACCTGGGCGCGCAGGTCGAGGTCCTGGGCGGCGGCGGGCGCGGCGACGGCGAGAAGCGCCGCCGCGGCGGCGAGCGAACGGAACAGCATGGAACCCCCTTGAAGATCGGACGCCATGGCTAGCGCGGCCGGGCGGCTCGCGCACCTTAAAACGCGGTCACCCGACCGGGCGCGCCGGAACCCGTCGGTGAACGGCCAGTTGACCCGGGAAGAAAAGGAGATCGCCATGTCCAACCACCCCGACCCGCAGGACCAACCCGTGCGGGGTCCCGACGACCTCGAGCGCGATCCGGGCATCGGCCAGTCCGCGGGCCTGAACCGGCGCGAAGGTCTTGACGAAATCGAAGGCGACAGCACCGTCGAGGGCGACGTCGAGAATAACGCCGGGCCCGGCGGTGCGGTGAACCCGGATGATCGGGGGCGGCACAACGCGTGAGGAAACCCTCTCCCGGCGGGAGAGGGCTTGAGCCTCCGGGAGCGAAGCGATCGGCAAGGCAAAAGGGTGAGGGGCTACCGTTAGCGGAAGTCCTGCGCCATCCGACCCTCACCCTTTCGCGCGGCCAATCGCCCTCGCGGGCGCTTGGGCGCTCAAGCCCTCTCCCAAAAGGAGAGGGAGGTCAGCTCTTCAGCCGCCAGCCCGAGCGGAACACCAGCCAGCAGGCGACGGCCATGCCGACGGTCAGGGCCGCGCTCATCAGCACGCCGATCCACAGCGTGCTCTCCGCCTGACCGATGAAGCCGTAACGGAAGCCGTCGATCAGGTAGAAGATCGGGTTGAAGTGGCTGATCGTCGAGAACGGCTCGGGCAGGCGTTCGACCAGATAGAATGTGCCGCTCAGGAAGGTCATCGGCATGATGACGAAATTCTGCACCGCCGCCAGTTGATCGAACTTCTGGGCCCAGAGACCGGCGAAGACGCCGAGCATGCCCATGATCAGGCAGGCCAAGCCGCCGAACCAGACAATGGCGGCGATATTGACGACGCCGAGCCGGGCGAACGGCAGCACGCAGACGGCGGTGACCAGGCCGACCACGAGGCCGCGCGTGGCGGCGCCGAGAGCGAAGCCGATGGTCAGCTCCAGCGGGCTGAGCGGCGGGGTCAGGAAGTCGGTCGCCGTGTTCATCACCTTGGCCTGGATCAGGCTGGACGAGGCGTTGGCGAAGGCGTTGTTGAGCATGGCCATCATGATCAGGCCGGGG
>DASRXE010000267.1:0-6911 GCA_035654315.1 Brevundimonas sp. | reverse complement strand
CAGGGCCAGTCGCTGGACTACGACAAGCTGGTGCTGGAAGTCGAAACCAACGGCGCCGTCTCGCCGGTGGACGCCGTGGCCTACGCCTCGCGCATCCTGCAGGACCAGCTGCAGATCTTCATCACCTTCGACGAGCCGAAGAAGGCGGTCGAACAGGCGGACGGCAAGCCCGACCTGCCGTTCAACCCGGCCCTGCTCAAGAAGGTGGACGAGCTGGAGCTGTCGGTCCGTTCGGCCAACTGCCTGAAGAACGACAACATCGTCTACATCGGCGACCTGATCCAGAAGACCGAGGGCGAGATGCTTCGCACCCCGAACTTCGGCCGCAAGTCGCTGAACGAGATCAAGGAAGTGCTGGCGACCATGGGGCTCAGCCTCGGCATGGACGTGCCGAACTGGCCGCCGGAAAACATCGAAGACCTGGCCAAGAAGTTCGACGACCAGATCTAGTTTCAACCCTCCGCCCAAGGCCAGTCGGTCGCGGAGCGGTTAGAATGAGAGAACCCAAGGTCCGCTTTCGTGGAAACCAGGGTGAGTAGGAGAGACCCCGATGCGCCACGGCGCCGCCTATCGCAAGCTCGGCCGCACGGCCAGCCACCGGACCGCGATGTTCGCCAATATGGCGGCCTCGTTGATCAAGCACGAGCAGATCACCACGACCCTGCCCAAGGCGAAGGAACTGCGTCCCTTCGTCGAGAAGCTGGTCACGCTCGCCAAGAAGGGCGACCTGCACGCGCGCCGTCAGGCCATCAGCCACGTCCGCGACGTGCCGCAGGTGGGCAAGCTGTTCGAGACGATCGGCCCGCGCTACGCCGACCGTAACGGCGGCTACATCCGCATCATGAAGGCCGGCTACCGTCACGGCGACAACGCCGCCATGGCCGTCATCGAGTTCGTCGACCGCGACGTCGACGCCAAGGGCCAGGACTCGGGTCCGGTCTACGCCATCGAGGGCGACGACGAGGTCTAGGCTTCGCTCGTTTGGGCTTCGAAGGGGCGGCTGGAGCGATCCAGCCGCCCTTTTTCATTGCTGGCTGAGGGGATAGAGAAGGACCGCGCCGGCCAGGAAGAGGACGATGACGGCGGCCGAGTCGTAGCCCATGCGCAGTATGGTCCGGTCGCGCCGCTCGAGCAGGCCAAGCAGGAAGACGCAGGTCATCAGCGCTCCCAGCAGGGCCGCCACCGCCTCGAAGGGGCCGGCCAGGTTCAGCACCGGCTCGCCCCGATGGGCGGCGTCGGCGAGGAGCAGCAAGCCGGTGTTGAAGATGTTGGTGCCGAAGATATCGCCCACGGCCATCTCGTAACGCCCCAGCCGGTAGGCGACGACGATCGTCGTGACCTCGGGAAGGGAGGTCGAGAATCCGACCAGCAGAAAACCGACGAAGCTCTGGCCCAGACCGCTCTGCACGGCGATGGCGTCGCCGCTCCATGACAGCAGGGCGCCGGCGGCGAAGATCACCGCACCAAGGCCGACGACGGAGAGCCAGAGTGTGCGGGTGGAGCGGTCGTCGCTGAACAGGCCTTCCTCGCGCCCGTCATGGCCGTCGCGAGGTTCGGCGGGAATCCACGGCGTTCTCCCCTCGTAGCTGGATGACAGGCGGAACGCCCCGAGCGCGAGCGCCGCCAGAACGATGGTCCAGACGCCGACGCCGAGCACAGGAACGTCGCCGATGATCATGGCCGCGGCGGCGGTGACCAGGATCATCGTGCTGAGCACCCCCTGCAGCATGGTCGAGGGGCGGGCGATGAAGCCGGTCATGGCCCCGCGGCCGATCAGGGGATCCAGCGCGGCGAGCAGCAGCACGTTTATGGCCGAACTGCCCAGCAGATTGGCCAGGGCGAGGTTCGGACTGCCCGATCCCGCCGCCACGCCGACGGTGGCCGTCTCTGGCAGGGAGGTGATGCCGGCCAGCAGCAGCATGCCGGCGAAGGCGTGGCCCATGCCGGTGCGGAGCGCGAGCCCGTCGACGATGCGGGTGAGGCGGGCGCCGGACACCCAGACGGCGCTCGCCGCGAAGATGAAGACGGCGACAAGCACCCAGGTCGGCGTCCCGGCGTCGATCGGCGGCTGCATCCGGGGCCAATCCGCCGCCGCCCGCGTGGTTCCCGTCAAGGTTCCGGGGAAAGGGCGCGGCGACCCCGGCAATTGGGCAGAGACATGCGCGACATCGCCGGCCGCGGCGCCCGGGACATCGACGACAGGCGGGACGGTCTTGTCGAGGCCGAGGCCGATCCCCAGACTCGGAGCATGAGCGTCGCCATTGTCCCTTTCCGACCCGACCACGCCGCCGCCTGGGCGGCCCTGAACGAGGCCTGGATCGCTGAGGGCGGGTTCGCAGTCGAGGCCAAGGACCGCACGGTGATCGACGACCCGCAGGGCGCGATCCTCGATCGCGGCGGCCGCATCTTCATGGCCGAACGGGACGGGGAGACGATCGGCTGCTGCGCCCTGATGGCCATGGCCGACGGCGGCTTCGAAGTGGCCAAGATGACCGTGTCGCCGGCGGCGCGGGGCCTCGGTCTCGGCCGGAGGCTGCTCGAGGCCTGCGAGGCCGCGGCGCGGGCCGCCGGGGCGCCGCGGCTGTACCTCGAGACCAACGCCTCGCTGAAACCCGCGGGCGCGCTGTACCGCGCCTTCGGCTTCGTCGATCTGCCGCCGCGGCCCAGTCCCTACGCCCGGGCCGATGTGTGGATGGAGAAGCCGCTCCGCTGACCGGAGCGGCCGCTACTCCTTCGACAGGTCCTGCTTCCGGAACCAGGCCAGGGCGCCGGCCAGCGGCAGCAGGGTCCAGATCGCGAGACTGATCCAGGATTTGAGAATGATCCCGGCGGGCAGGGCGGCGGCCCGCTCGCCCCCGGCGATGGCGGAGCCGATCGACTCGGCCGCCGCGCCCGGATTGATGAGCACGGCCAGCCAGGCGTCCGGCATGATCCCCATCGGTATCAGCATCTGCGGCGAGAAATACTGCGCCACCCCGAGGACCAGCGGCACGAACAGCGCCGCCAGTAGCGAGCGGGTCACCGTCGCCGCCAGCATGCCGATCATCGTGAACTGCAGGATGCGCAGCCACGACAGGCCGAATTGCGCCACGAACTGGCCGAGGGCCTCGCCGGTCGCGCCGAAGAGCAGCGTCCGTTCGAAGATCGAGGCGCGGATGAAGTTCTCGACCACGGCCGCCACCAGCATGAACAGCATGGCCAGCAAGGCCAGCCCGGCCACTGTGGCGACCTTGCCCAGCAGCAGGTTCGAGCGGCTGTTGCGGGCGCTGATCAGCCGCCAGGTCTCCCAGCGGTAGTCGCCCGCATACAGGGTCGCCGCGCCGATCAGCACGAAGGCCAGCACCAGCGGGTTGGCGAGACTGCCGGCCGCCTCGACCATGGACTGGGCCATGTCCAGTTCGCCGCCGGTCAGCGTCATCTCCCGCAGGCCAGGAGGGGCGTCCTTGTCGGCCAGCAGGGCGGCCGCATTGGCCTTGATCACGAACTGGGTGATCGCGCCGATGGCGACGGTGATCAGCGGTACGAACAGCACGCTCCAGAACAGGGCGGTGCGGTTCTTCGACAGGCGGAAGCCTTCCGCGCGGATGGCGTCAACCAGCATGGATCGTCTCCGGCGCCTGCACGGCGCCCGTCTCGGTGAAGAAGATGCTCTCCAGGTCGGTGCCGACCCAGCGGGCTTCATGGATGTCGACGCCGGCGGCGGCGAGGGCGCGGATCAGCGCCGGCCCTTCGTCCCGCCTGATGTCGGCGAGGACGGCGTCGCCCTCCGCCACACCCTTGGCGCCGAGCACTTCGAGAACCTGCGCCGCCGGGCTGACGGTCAGGCGCAGGCGTTCGCCGACCGAGGTCAGTTCGCTGACGGCGCCCTCGCGCACCAGCTTGCCCTTGTTGAGAATGGCGACGCGGTCGCAGACGCGCTGGACCTCGAGCAGCTGGTGGCTGGCCAGAACGACGGTGACGCCGTCCTCGTCGGCGAGGCTGCGGATCAGGGCCCGCATCTCCTGGATGCCGGGCGGATCCATGCCGCTTGTCGGTTCGTCGAGGATGACCAGTTCGGGCCGGCTCATCAGCGAGGCGGCCACGCCCAGCCGCTGCATCATGCCGACGGAGAAGCCGCGCACCTTGCGGTCCGCCGCCTCGGTCAGGCCGACCTTCTGCAGCCAGTGGGGGATGTCGGTGGCGGCCCCGATGCCGTGCTCCAGCGCCAGCCAGCGTAGCACCTGGCGGGCGGTCATATAGGGCGGGAAGCGCGGCGTCTCGATCATCGAGCCCATGCGGCGCATGTGGCCGACCTCGGTGACGGCCCCGCCCATTACCGTGGCGGTCCCGTCGGTGGCGCGGATCAGGCCCAGCAGGATGCGGAACAGGGTCGACTTGCCGGCCCCGTTGGGCCCCAGCACGCCATAGACCCCGCCTCGGGGGATCGACAGGTCCAGCCCGTCGAGGGCGCGAACGGTTCCGTAGGTCTTGGTCAGCCCACGCGTTTCGATAACAGCGGTCATGGCCCAGCTTGGCCCTGCGCCGACCATTCGCGCAAGCCGCTCTGTGATTAAGCTTCGGCAATGTGCGGTTGAGCGGTCGTACGCCAGCGCACGCAAGGGACTGACTCACCGGTCGATCGCGGCTAGAAGGCGCGTCCCCTTTTGAGCCCATTGCATGTTCGCCCTGTCATCCCTCCGCCACCAGCGCGCCGCGCTCGCCTTCATCTTCGTGACGGCGGTGCTCGACATTGTGGCCATGGGCATCATCATTCCGGTGCTGCCCGGCCTGATCGAGGACTTCGTCGGCTCCAACGCCCGCGCCGGGGTGATCAACGGCGTGTTCGTGGCCCTGTGGGCCGGGATGCAGTTCGTCTGCTCGCCGATCATCGGCTCTCTGTCCGACCAGTACGGCCGCCGGCCGGTGATCCTGATCAGCTGCGCCGGCCTGTCGATCGACTATGTGCTGATGGCCGTGGCGCCCGACCTGTGGTGGCTGGCGCTGGGGCGGATCATCGCCGGGATCACCTCGTCCAGCTTCACCACCATCTACGCCTACATGGCCGACATCACCGCGCCGGAGAAGCGCGCCCGCGCCTACGGCCTGATCGGGGCGGCCTTCTCGGGCGGGTTCGTGCTGGGGCCGGTGCTGGGCGGCTTCCTCGGCGAGTTCGGCCCGCGCGTGCCGTTCTGGTTCGCCGCCGGCCTGTCCGGGGTCGCCTTCCTGTATGGTCTTCTGGTCCTGCCCGAGAGCCTGGCCCCGGAGAAGCGGATGAAGTTCAGCTGGGGCCGCGCCAATCCGGTCGGCGCCCTGATCCTGCTGCGCCGGCACACCGAACTGAGCGGCCTCGCGGTGGTGAATTTCCTGCTCTATTTCGCCCACCACGTCTTCTCGGCCGTGTTCGTGCTCTATGCGGCGCTGCGCTACGGCTGGGGCCCGGTGGAGGTCGGCCTGCTGCTGGCGCTGGTCGGCGTGCTGGACATGATCGTGCAGGGCGTTCTGGTCGGTCCGGTGGTGAAACGGCTGGGCGACCGGGCGACCATGGTGTTCGGCCTGTTTGGCGGCACCGTCGGCATCGCCGCCATGGGCTGGGCCCCGAGTGGTCTGTGGTTCATCCTCGCCATGCTGCCCAACGCCCTGTGGGGCCTGGCCATGCCGACGCTGCAGTCGCTGATGACCCGCCGCGTCGGCGAGGACGAACAGGGCCAGCTGCAGGGCGCCAATATGAGCGTCGCCTCCATCGCCGGGGTGGCGTCGCCGCTGTTCTTCGGCTGGATCTATTCGATCTCGGCCGGGGAGGGCGCGCCCGTGCCGCATCCCGGGCTGGCCTTCTTCCTCGCCGCGGCGGTGCTGCTGCTGGCGGCGCTGATCGGCTGGTGGGTCGGCCGACGGGCAGAACGCGAGGAAAACGTGACCGTTTGACCGGTGAGCGCCTTGATCACGTCCAAAAGACCGGGCGAAATCGGGGCCCGGGACCATTTCAGCGGATCATGATGAAGACCAGCACGCTCGCGATCGCCGCCGCCCTCGCCCTCGCCGCCTGCGGGCAGCCGGAGGACACCCGCGCCCAGGACGGCGTCTTCGCCGACAACCGGGTCACGCCGACCGATGTGATGGCCATGAAGGCCAGTTTCGCGCCGGTGGTGCGGGAGACCGCGCCCGCCGTGGTCAACATCTCGGCCGTCGGCGTCCAGCGGGTGCGGGACCCGTTCTTCTCGATGTTCGGCTTCGGGCCCCAGACCCAGCGCGTCGGCTCGGTCGGCTCCGGCGTCATCGTGCGCCCCGACGGGGTGGTGGTCACCAACAACCATGTCATCGAGGGCATGCAGCAGATCCGCGTCACCCTGAACGACCGGCGCGAGTTCTCCGCCCGGGTGGTGCTGGCCGATCCGCGCTCCGATATCGCGGTGCTGCAGCTTGAAGGGGTGCAGGAGCGCCTGCCGACCCTCAACATCGACGATCAGGAGGAGCAGCAGGTCGGCGATCTGGTGCTGGCCATCGGCAACCCGTTCGGGGTTGGTCAGACGGTGACCAACGGCATCATCTCGGCCCTGAACCGCACCGAGACCGGCATTTCCGACAGCGGCTCGTTCATCCAGACCGACGCCCCCATCAACCCGGGCAATTCCGGCGGGGCGCTGGTCGACATGGACGGCGACCTGATCGGCATCAACACCGCCATCTTCTCCCGCTCGGGATCATCCTCCGGCGTCGGCTTCGCGGTGCCGGCGACCATGGTCCGCCGGGTGGTGGAGTCCGCCGTCGGCGGGGCCACCGCCGTGGTCCGGCCGTGGCTGGGCGTCAAGGGCGAGACGGTCAGCGCCGACATCGCCCGCAGCCTCGGCCTCGAGCGACCGCAGGGGCTGGTGGTCACCGACGTCTATCCGGGCGGCCCCGCCGCCCGCGCCGGCGTGCGCCAAGGGGACGTCATC